>CALUKF010000054.1 GCA_944321145.1 uncultured Odoribacter sp.
ATATATCTCCCTTTCCGCGGCTTCGCAACTTTCCGGAGGAAGGGGATCTTCTATTTTCCGTCTCTTTCCGTTCTTTAATGTAAATCAGCGCGTCGGTGTAGCGGATGCGGGGCGTGGCGCGGGCGTATTCCGCGGTCACTTCTTTCAGATAGTAGGTGTTGTTGGAACCGTCGGATGCCGAGGGCAGGTCTTGCCCGGCGAGGGCGCGCATGATGATGTCTTCTGAATAATCTTCCAGGGCGTCGTCCATTTCGTCGTTCACTTCGTCGATGACAGCCGCGTAGAAGAAGTAGCTCCAGATTGCTAGGAAGACAATCAGAGCCGGTATCAGGCGAATCAGGATGCGGTAAATGAGCTTCATGGGTTATTTTTCCGTCATTTTGTATCCGAAGCCGTAAACGGCTTTAATCTCGGCGGTGGCTCCCGCTTCCGCGAGGCGTTTCCGCAGGTTTTTCATTTGGGTGTAGATGAAGTCGAAGTTGTCCACCTGGTCGATGTGGTCGCCCCAGACGGCTTCGGCGAGCGTCATTTTGTTCACCACCCGTTCCGGCCGTTGGATGAAGTAGGCGAGGATGTCGTATTCCTTGCGGTTCAGTTCGACAGGCTTGCCGTCCACCGTGACGGTGAATTTGTCCGGGTCGATGCGGATGTTGCCATATTCAAGGAAGGTGGCTCCGTCGCGCTGGTTGCGGCGGATGACGCTGCGCACGCGGGCAATCAGTTCCACGAGGTGGAAAGGCTTTGGGAGATAGTCGTCCGCGCCGAGGTCTAAGCCGTGCACTTTGTCCTCCAGGGAGTCTTTGGCGGAGATGATGATGATGTTCTCCTTTTTGTGTTGCTTTTTCCAGGCTTCCAGCAGGGCAAGCCCGTTGCCGTCGGGCAGCATGATGTCCAGCAGGATGCAGTCGTAGGAGTAATCCGCCACCTTGGTTTCGGCAGTCCGGAAGTCGGGGGCTTCCTCCACGACATAGCGTTCCTTTTCCAGCGTCGTGCGGATGATTTCCCGCAGGGAGGGGTCGTCTTCGATAATCAGAATTTTCATGTCCTTGGATTTTTCCGGCAAATAAAGCAGCCGATTCTGAAATGAAACTGAAATCACTCCTCGTTGAGCACTTTCCACAGGATATCCTTCAATTCCGTCAGCCCCATGCCTGCCACGGAAGAGATGAACACGTAGGGGATGTCCGGGAGGTCGGTTTCCATTTCCGCCATCAGTTCCTTGTCGGCGCAGTCGCATTTCGAAATGGCGAGCACCCGTTTCTTGTCCAGCAGTTCGGGGTTGTATTGCCGCAATTCATTCAAGAGGATGTTGTATTCCTCGCGGATGTTTTTGCTGTCCGCCGGCACCAGGAACAGGAGCACGGAGTTGCGTTCAATGTGGCGCAAGAAGCGCACGCCCAGCCCTTTGCCCGCATGTGCCCCTTCGATGATGCCGGGGATGTCCGCCATGACGAAGGAACGCCCGTCGCGGTAATTGACAATGCCGAGGTTGGGCACCAGGGTGGTGAAAGGGTAATTGGCAATCTCCGGCTTGGCGGCAGTGACCACGGAGAGAAGGGTGGATTTGCCGGCGTTGGGGAATCCCACTAATCCCACGTCTGCCAAGACTTTCAGTTCCAGGATGACTGTCCGCTCCACGCGCGGTTCTCCTGGCTGTGCGTAACGGGGGGTCTGGTTCGTGGCGGACTTGAAATTCCAGTTGCCCAAGCCGCCGCGTCCTCCTTTGACTAGGATGCGGGTTTCGCCGTCCTCTGTGATTTCGCAGATGGTTTCACCGGTATCTCCGTCGCGGGCGACCGTGCCGAGGGGCACTTCTACAATCACGTCCTCGCCGTCTGCTCCCGTACTGCGGTTCTCGCTGCCGTCCCCGCCGTCGCCTGCAAAGATGTGGCGTTTGTATTTCAAGTGGATGAGCGTCCAATAATTCCGGTTTCCCCGCAGGATGACATGGCCTCCACGCCCGCCGTCCCCGCCGTCCGGTCCGCCTTTCATGGTTCGCTTGTCCCGGTGCAGGTGGGCAGAGCCTCGTCCTCCCGCTCCGCTCCGGCAGAATGTTTTCACGTAATCGACAAAATTCGTAGATGCCATAATTCTTTATTTTTGGTTAATGATGTAAAGGTCGGGGAAATTGCGTCCCAAGCCGTTGTAGTCCAATCCCCTGCCCACGATAAAATCGTTGCCCAGGGTGATGCCTGCATAATCTACGGGCACGTGGCACCGGGCAGCGTCCGGCTTGTGGAAGAGCGTTGCCACGACAATTCGTGCCGGTGCCTGCTCTTGGAGTGCGGACAGCAAATGAGCCATCGACTGCCCGCTGTCAATTACGTCCTCCAGAATGACGACCGTCCGCCCCGTGATGTCCTCACGCAAGCCGATGAGTTCCGACACTTTCCCCGACGACGTTGTGCCTTCGTAGGAAGCCATTTTGACAAAGCTGATTTCCGTGCCGGGGATGGTGATGTGCTTCAGCAAATCGGACGTGAACATGAACGACCCGTTCAAGACGCTGACAAACAGCGGGCGGGCGTCCTGCAAATCCCGGTTCATCCGTTCCGCCATTTCCGCAATCACCCGGTCAATCTCAGCCGCCGGGATATAGGGGCGGAACTCCTTGTCGTGTAATGTAATGTTCCCCATGGTTTTGTGCATTTGCTTTCTTTTCGAGTGACAAAAGTAATACTTTTCATCCATATCCCGCCCATTTGCCGGCGCTTTCATTTCTAAGTTTCTCGACTTTTTAGTCAGCCTTCCTTTTATTGTTGATTGGATTAAAAAATAAATTGTATCTTTGCATATTGGAAATCAATAAAACAGAGGTGTCATGAACGATAATTTAATCCGTTTTGACTGGGCAATGAAACGGTTGCTCAGGGATAAAAGCAATTACGATGTTCTGGAAGGGCTTATTTCCACTCTCTTGGGAGAGGATTTGCGTATTAACCGTTTGCTCGAAAGCGAGGCGAATCAAGCAGATGCTAACGATAAGTTCAATAGGGTGGATATGCTGGTGGAAGACAAGGAAGGGAGGTTGCTTATTGTAGAGATACAGAACAATAGGGAGTTGGATTATTTCCATAGAATGTTGTACGGCACATCGAAGACCATCTCTGAATATATTGGTCTGGGGGATGATTATGACAAGGTCCGTAAGATTTATTCTATCAATATTGTTTATTTTGACCTCGGGCAGGGAAAAGATTATGTCTATCATGGAAAGACTATATTCCGGGGTTTGCATGATCCTCAAGATGTTTTGCAGCTCTCCGTCCGACAAAGGGAGCTTTTCGTTGGTAAAGAGGCGGGGGATATTTTCCCAGAGTATTACGTGCTAAGAGTTAATGAATTCGATCGGATTGCCAAGACACCTTTGGATGAATGGATTAAATTCCTGAAAACGGGGGAAATTGACAAAAATGCTACGGCAAAGGGATTGCCGGAAGCCAGGGAGAAACTGCGTATTGATTCTTTGCCGGAAGCAGAGAAGCGAGCTTATTACAGGGACATGGAAGCCATACGCTATCAACGAAGCGTTATCAAAACAGGGTGGTACGAGGGAAGAGCAGAGGGACGAGCAGAAGGAAGAGCAGAGGGTAGGGCAGAAGGGCGGGTGGAAGGAAGGGCAGAAGGAAGAGTTGAGGGACGAGCAGAAGGACGAGCAGAAGGACGGGCGGAGGGATTGAAAGAAGGGAAAGATGAAGGATTGAAGGAGGGCATGGAAAAAGGAAAGATGCAGGAAAAGTTGGAAATTGCAGCAAGTATGAAAAAATTGAATATCCCCTTGGAGACGATAGCTTTGGCGACAGGATTGACGGTAGATGTAATCAATAGCTTATGAGTTTGATAATAAAAGGTTGGGTTTAATCTGCGGTTGCAAATTTTTGCAACGCAGATTTTGCATTGTGCTTGCTTTTGCATATATTTGCCCAACCAATAAGAAAAATTGATTATCAAATGAATCCAAGAGTAAGTATTATTATGGGCAGCACTTCGGATTTGCCCGTTATGGAAAAAGCGGCGAAGGTGTTGAATGACATGGCTATCCCGTTTGAGATGAATGCTTTGTCTGCTCATCGCACTCCCGCGGAGGTGGAAGAGTTTGCTAAAGGTGCAGCCGGAAGGGGAATTGAAGTGATTATTGCAGGTGCCGGTATGGCAGCCCATTTGCCGGGTGTGATTGCAGCCATGACGCCGGTGCCGGTCATTGGCGTGCCCATTAATTCCTCATTGAATGGCATGGATGCCTTGTTGGCAATAGCGCAAATGCCTCCCGGCATTCCGGTTGCTACGGTAGCCATTAATGGAGCCATGAATGCCGGCATTCTTGCTGTGCAGATGCTGGCTGTCGGTGATGCGCGCTTGAAAACGGAAATGGTGAAATTTAAGGAATCGTTGAAAAAGAAAATCGTGGATGCAAACCAAGCCTTGACGGAGGTTAAATACGATTACAAGACGAACTGACCTTTTCCCGTATCTCTAACCTTACCACATGCAAATCAGAAAAATTGCCGGTCTCGGCTTGCTGTTGTTTTTCATGTCTATCGGGTTGCAGGGTTTTGCCCAGCACCTGCCGGACGTGGAAAGTTTGTTGGAAAATAACGGAATCGAGAGCACGGAGGACGGCTATGAGGATATTGTTGCAACTCTTTTGGACTTGGCAGCCCGTCCTTTGAATATCAATAGTGCGGGTTTTGATTCCCTAAAGATGTTGTATTTTTTGTCAGATAGTCAGATTGACCATTTGTTGGCTTTTCGCCGTCAATTCGGGAAGTTCAATCATCCGAGCGAACTGATGTTGGTCTTGGGGTTTGGGCAACAGGATGTGGATAATATTTTACCTTTCATTGTTTGCGGGGAAAGCGATGAAAGGAGCATTCCAACGTTTTACCGCCGGCAGAGGCATGAAGTCATTGCCCGGGCTTATACGACCTTGCCCCGTCAGGAAGGTTACCGTTTTTACTCTCCTCAAGAGTTTGACACCGAGCGTGATTATGAGGTGAAAAGACGAAACCGTTTTCAAGGACCTCCGGTCGGTACTTTATTGAAATATAAATTCACCCGGAGCGACCGTTTGCAGGCAGGTATCTCCCTTGCCAATGATCCCGGCGAAGGGTATTTCACCCGTCATCAGCCTTTGGGTTTTGATTTTCTGTCGGTTCATTTTAAAATTGCCGGCAAAGGGATTTTGCACCAGTTCCTTCTGGGTGACTACCGGGTGCAGTGGGGACAGGGCTTAGTGGCATGGGGCGGATTCACTTCGGGAAAGTCGGACATGGCTGCTAGCCACGAGAAAGCCGGGAAAGGTTTTACGCCTTACACTTCGACCGATGAAAACAAATATTTGCGTGGGCTTGCTGTTTCGTTGACTCCCAGCGAGCGGCTTTTCTTGGATTTTTTTGCTTCCTTTAAAAAAACAGATGCCACATTGACGGCAGCCGATACCTTGGCGGAAGAGGATTACCTTTCTGCTTCGCTTTATGAGTCCGGCTACCACCGCAACGCCAATGAATGTGACAAAAAGCACCGTTTGAAGACTTGGACTTCCGGTATTTCTCTGCAATGGCACCATCCTTGGTATCGTATTACTGCCAACGCATTGTATTACAATTTTTCACCGGGATTGATACCCGGCAAGCAAGCTTATCAACAGCTTAACGAAGACGGGAAGAACCGCCTCCTCTTGAGCCTTGATTACAAAATCAATTTCCGGGATTTTTGTTTTTTTGGCGAAACGGCATGGGGCAAGGATAACGATTGGGCGACCCTCAACGGTTTGCGCTATACGAAAGAATGGTTTTCAGGCAATTTGCTGTATCGACGGTATGGTGAACGCTACCGTTCTTATTATGCCTCCGGCTTCAGCGAGTTTGGCAATACTGCCAATGAGGAGGGGCTTTATTGCGGAGTGGAATTGACCTTCTCAGAGAAGTTCACTTGTAGCCTTTACGGCGATTGTTTCCGTTTTTTTGCTCCCCGCTATCAAGCGACATTGCCGGGAACAGGTTGGGAAGTGTTCGGGAAAGCCGTTTATCTTCATTCCATTTTTCAACATACTCTGCGTTATAAACGGGAAGTTCGACCAGAAAACGGCAAACAGGAAGCGCAAGCTTTTCGTACAAAACAGGAAATCCGTTACCAACTCGATTGCATACCAACAGAACGCTGGGAGTTGCGCACGCGGTTGAGTTTTTCGTTTTACGACAAGGAGGAGGTCAGCGAGCAAGGAGTTATGGCTTATCAGGACATCATCTATGCAGCCTTGGAACGCAAATTCAAGTTGCAATGCCGTCTTGCCTGGTTTCACACAGATTCTTATAATTCCCGGATTTATGCTTATGAAAACAATGTGTTATATGGTTATTCTTTTCCTTCCTTCATGGGCAAGGGGTGGCGCACTTACCTGAACCTGAATTGGCGTCCCATCAGGCATTTGACATGCTATTTCAAGTCCGGTTTGACTATTTATCCCGGACGCGAGTCTGTCAGTTCAGGACTTACGGAGACTGAGGGAAACAAGCGGTATGATTTGACCCTGCAAATCAGGTGGACTTTTTAGCTCCGCCACGTGGACGTCTGCGGCGGACTGGGGCAAATTGTTTTTGGACAATGGCGGAAATTTCTTCTTCAGACAATTTTTTCACATTGGTGACGACCGCTTTTTCATACAGGAAATGCCCGTATTGGTTGCACTCTTCGATAATCTTTGCCAAGATATCGGATAATTCCGAATCCAAGGGCATTAAAACCAAGAGCGTGATGTAAGCCTTTTCAAAAGCGAGTTGTTCCACCTTGCCGCCGGCTTTCTTGATTGCGCGTGCCGTTTCGTTTGTCACCAAGTCTTGCTGGTAGGGTGCAATGGCTTCCGGTGTGCTGTAAAATATCACGGCGAAAAAGCGCATTAACATGCCTTGCCCGCCCAATCCGGTGGAAATGAATACGCCCGGATTGTCCGATAGGCTTGTATTTAGCAGGATGCGGGATTGTTGCAGGGCGATGACTCCCCACGGTTTTAGTGGCGTTTCTGCCTTTACAAACATTTCTATGGCGCGATAGGCTGCCGGTTCGGCAATCTGTGCCAAGGCTATTAAGGCATATTTCTTTTCCTCGTCCGGCGTGTTTTCGTCAAACAAGACGGCAGTGTCATGAAAATATTTTTGCTGTTTCGTAGAAAATTCAGGGTCTTGCTTTATCTTGTGTGCCAGAAGTATATAATCCTTCTGCACCTCAATATCGATTTCTTCCTCCAAAATGTTGAAATTGCTGCCGATAATCGATACCAATTCCGACAAACTTTCTATGTTTTTTCCTTGCATATATGCTATAGCCTTACGATGGATTTATGAAAAAAGCTGCCCGCTCCGGACAGCTTTTATGACTTTCAAAACAATTAAGCTTTGTGCCTGTGTTCGTCGGATACAGTCAATTTCTTTCTGCCCTTGGCTCTTCTTCTTGCCAATACAGCTCTTCCGGCTGCTGTAGCCATTCTCTCTCTGAACCCGTGTTTGTTCCTTCTCTTTCTGTTTGAGGGTTGAAATGTCCGTTTCATTGTCAATTATATTTTTATTGTTATTTCTCCGTTTTGAGCTGCAAAAGTAGCTATTTTTTTCATCTCTCCAAATAAAACCAGCCTTTTATTTTCAAAAATGGCGATATTGCGGTTTGTATTCAAGGGGATGTGCTTTTCGGCACATCCCCTTCATTGTGTTTGGTTTTAGAATGGTGCGATTGTCATGTTGCGGTCGACTAACATGCCGTCACGAACTTTGGGGGCGTAGGAGCCTTGGCGTTTGGCTTTGAAAAGCAGGGTGAAAAGTTCACCGTCGCCTTCCAGCTGCCAGTTGTTGCCTAAGTTGAAGAACGTGGGGTAAAGGGCACGGTCGCCGTTGGTGTGCAGTCGGTCGCGGGTGTAGTTCACCATTTCTTTCATGTCCTTGATTTCCATTCCGACGTATTCTATAAGTTGGCTGTCGTAGGGTAGGGCGAAGCTCATGGCATTGACGTTTTTCAAGCCTTTCCCGCTGACACGGATGCGGATGGTGTCACCTGCGTTGAAGCTTTGTCGATTGCTTTCGATGGAGATGCTGCCCGTAGCTTTGGCATCGGCTCTGGGGTTTACGCCGCCGTTGAGGATGGTGCCGATGGCAGAGATGTCGTAAGCGTCAATCAGCCCGTTGCAGTTGATGTCGCCGTCGCTGATGTATTCAAAGTCGCTGTCTCCGGCACGCAGCCCGGTGTAGTTCATATAGGAGGTCAAGTCGTTTTCGTCGATGCGGTTGTCTTTGTTTATGTCTCCTTGCAGGATACTTGCCGTACCGGGCACTTTAAAGACGTATAGTTCGCTGCCAGAACCAAATCCTCCGACTCCTTTTGTGATGTTCAGCCGGATGTAGCGGGCTTTGGGAGTATCAGCAAAGATAAAGGTTTTCGCGGTGGCATTCCGTTCCCATTGGAAAGGGATTGGGGTGCTCCAATTTTGTTTATCCGTGCTGTAGGATATGCTGCCGGCAGTCAATGTGCCGTTGCCTGCGTCCTTGCGTGGGAGATAAACGAGTTTGTCCAATTCGTTGACGCTTCCCAGGTCGAGTGTCATGTCGAATGGTAAGGAATTGCGTCCCCATACGGTGTGCCACATTGTCTTTTCGTCAAAGTCGAAGAGTTTCTGGATGCCGCTGCCCGGTTCTGCATCGCAAGTGGTTTGTGCCCGAATGCCTTGGAGGGCGTATTCCAGCGGGTTGGCAATGGTTTGCAATGTAGTCTCCGCCCATTCGCTGGCGCCGTTGGCATTGACTGCGCGCAGTTTGAAATGGTATTCGGTTTCCGGAGTAAGTTCGTTGAATGCCAAAGAACAATTGCGGATGGTGGTGTAAAGCATGCCGTTGAATTCAATTTCGTAGTAGTCTGCATTGTCTACTTCTTCCCATTGGGGAATGAGGGTGTAGGCTTCGATGTTTTCTTCCGGTGTTTGCCATTTGGGGGCGCTCAGGCTTCCTGTGGAGACGCGGAGATGGTTGGTCGGTTCAAAACAGAACCCGTCTACCCGGAGCGATACGCCGTTTGTGGTAATGTCCGTCACGCTTGCCTTGACTAACAGTTGCGGATTCTTGGTGATGCGTTTTTCTGCGAATGCACTGCCCGGCGTGGCAAAACGGTTTAATTCGGGAGCCTTGCAATAGAAATAGGCGTTGTCGCTTTGTGCGAAGTCTTCCAAGGTGGTTGCTTCCCGCAGTTTGACATTGCGGTTGCCTGTTTTGAGCACGATGCGTTTGGGCTGTTCGGTGACATTGATGCGGAATTCTGTTACCTTGTCTTTGCAAAATCCATCGAAATTGCCTGTTGTCGGATGAATGGTGACCGTGAGCCGGTCGCCTTCCAAACGGCTTTCTATACGGGTCTGAGTATATGCCTTGTCCAGATAGGCTTGGGTTTTCCCATCATCGTCGTATTCGGTGAAAACAGTGTTTCCTCTGCCGTAGATTTCGTATGCCCGGTAGTCTGCCGGGATTTTATCCGGTTGGTTGTTGGGTACGGTGATAGGAATGATGGCTGCTGATTTTACGAATACAGGCAGTTTCCACAACGGTGCTTGGAAGTTGTTGAGGATGCAGTTGCCGGTGTAGAGGTCGCCGCTGAAATAGTCTACCCATTCGCCTTCGGGTAAATATATGCCGTCACGGATGTCGTTGCCTTCTTTGTCCATGTCGGTATTTTGGTAAATGGGGGCAACCAGGAAGTAGGGACCATAGAGAAATTGATAGCGGGTGGCAGTACCTAAAGTGTAGGCATTGGGATATTCCAAAAACATTGCCCGAATCAAGGGTAGTCCTTGTATGGCTTCGTGGGCTATACTATATGTATAAGGCAATAATTCCGATTTCATTTTCAGATACCAACGATTGATCGAAGTTGCCGGCTCGCCCAATGCTTGCGGATATTTGGGATTGGAACCCCAGCCATCCATATTCAATTGCATGGGTGTAAAGGTCTTCCATTGGAAATCGCGGACGTTGACCGGCAAGTTCTTGCCGCCGAAAATGCCATCCATGTCGGAGGTGATGTTGGGGATTCCTGACAAGCCCGAACCGATGTAGGTCGGAATGTGGAATCGGATGTATTCCCAATCTCCGCCGGTCTGGTCTCCGCTCCACACGCCGGCGTAGCGTTGTGTGCCTGCCCAGCCGTCCAAGGAGATGATAAACGGGCGTGCGTTATTGCCGTAATAGGGCATGATGTGCCCGACGTCTGCCACTCCGTTCAGTCCGAAGGAATAACCTGCGCCAACCCACGCTACATCTGTTTTCAAGACACGCACGCCTGCATCACGCACTTCTTTGACAATGTCCCGTTGAAGCAATGCCTCAATCCCTGCTTTCGGGTGAAGGTCGGATTGTGTCCACAAACCGATTTCCACTCCGTGGCTGCGCGCGTAATCACCGAAAGCTTTCAAGTTGCGGATGTTGCCGTCGAGGGTTGAATCTTGTCCGTAGCCAGCCCCATATCCGTCGTTGGGGAGAATCCATCCGAGGGGCATGTCGTGGGCTGCATAGCGGTCAACGACGGCACGGGCGGAGAATTGATAGTTATCTTTTTCGCCGTTCAGCGATTCTTTGATGCCGCCGTTGTCTTTTTGGCTTTCTTTATAATACTTGCCGTCTTCAAAGGGCATCGTGCCGGTGCTGTCTTCTGTCCAATAATCCCTGTTATAGGCATTGAGATGTCCTTCGTAAAAGGCAAATTTCGGCAATAGGACGGGATGCCCCGTGAGTTGGTAATATCCATTGAGCAATTCAACGGCATCTTTGCCTGTCATGATGAAAACATCCAAGTAGTCAGTATTGTGGGATAGTATGGCTTTGCCTGCCTCTGTTTCCCCAAAGTCATACATGCCGGGACGGAAGGTGTGCCATAACAATCCGTAGCCGGCTGTAGACCAATAAAAAGGTGTAGGGGAAGCTACCCCTCCATCTACCCAGTTGTTGGTGTTTTCGATGGCGATGCTTTGCCCGAGGTGGGAGAAGCGCCCATTCTGCACGCCTCCGCCATAGAAATATTCGTGGTCGTGTATTTTGAAGGTGAGAATTGTTTTATCTTTATCAGCTTGCAATTGTGCCGCCTCTTCAAGCAATACTTTTCCGCTTGCCTTTTCCTTGACGGTCATCAGCCCGCTGGCACCATCGATGCAGATGGAGATGCACGGGCTTTCGATGATGGCACTATTTCCTTCGATGCTGGCATGGATTTCGCCGGTTTGCCGACGCGGTTGGTCTGTCAGTATTTGAGCAGGCGGCGTGGCTTCCGGTGCCCGGAGGATGCCGCCTTGGTCATCGCGGAACATTCTGAAAATGCCGTCGCTGTAAAAATCAATGGTGAGGCATTTGCCGTCTGCGTAGAATAACTCGACAGTCGTGGGGTTGATTTGTTGTACTCTGAGGTTTCCTGTCACAGAAACAGGCGTTTCATTCCGGAACATGCCGGAAGGCAGGGCTTGTATGTCGGCCGGTGCCAAACACAAGCCTGCGGCGATAAGCCAAAGGGCTTTTTTCCTCCCTGAAAGGAGTCGTGACATCTTATTCATATCGCATTTGTGTTATGTAATTTATTGTGCGGTAAAGATAAGCATAAATTGCTTTGGTTGGCACTCTTATTTGTAATATGTATAAATAGCAGTTTAATGACAAAAATGTTATCTCTGGATTGCAACTATAGGATAATAGTTGTATCTTTGCATTGTAAAAATAGAACTATGAACAGTCTTGTTGCTACACACGATATTCTTTTGAAGGAGCGAACTTCTTCTATCCGACGCGGTTTGATGGACAGAATAAACCGGGGCAGCCGCCTGATTGCTGTGAAAGGCAGCCGTGGGGTGGGGAAGACCAATTTCCTTTTGGATTTCAGCAAAGAATTTCATGCCGGTGACGAGTCTTGTTTGTATGTGAATGCCAACAACCTTTTTATTGTACACGACGGGTTGTTCCATTTTGTGGAACGTTTTTATAAATTGGGAGGAAAAGTCCTGCTGCTTGACCAAGTGCATAAATATCCGGGATGGGATAAGGAATTGAGGGCATGTTACGATGCTTTCTCTGACTTGCAGATTGTTTTCACCTCCTCATCCATTGTGCGCATCAAGTCAAACCCTTATTTGCAGGGGAAAGTGGATATGTACAACTTGAATGGTTTGTCTTTTCGGGAGTTTTTGGAACTGGAAACCGGAAAGAGTTTTCCGTTTTATTCTTTTCAAGACATGGTAGGACACCACGAGGAAATCGTAGATGCCATTTTGAAGCAGGTACGTCCGTTGGCTCATTTCGACAATTATTTGGAGTATGGTTATTACCCCATTTATTTGGAGCAGAAATCCCATACCGATTATTTATTGAAAAACATCAACCTGACTTTGGAGTTCGATATTCCTTATATTTGTCAGATTGAATTGAAATATCTTAAGAAATTGAAGCAGTTGCTCTACGCGGTGGCTGTGGATGATTCGTGCAATGTCAATATCAGCCGCCTGAGCGCAGCCATTGGCGTTTCCCGCGCAACGGTGTTGAATTATTTGACTTATATGCACAATGCCCGTCTCCTCACCCTTTTGTACGAGGAAGGAAGCGATGACGAGTCGGGCAGAAAACCCAAAGAAATGTATATCCACAATCCGAATTTATTGAATGCAATTTGTTTGGACAAAGTGGATGCGAATGTGCTACGGAAATCCTTTTTCCTGAGTCAATTGTCAGCTTTCAGCCGGATGAATTATACGGAGCAGGCAGATTTCCTGGTGGACGGGCGTTATCCCGTTGCGGTATGCCAGGAAGGGAAAGGCGCAAAAGCCGATGCTTCAGCTATCGTGATGGAAGACATGATTGAACGGGGGAAAGGACGGATAATACCTTTATGGCTTGCCGGTTTCACTTATTGAGCGGGCAGCCTTTTGGAAATAGAGATAATTTGTTGTAATTGATTTGAATACGTTTAATTTTTAGAAGATGGCAAAAGAGAAAAAATTTATCACTTGTGATGGCAACACAGCCGCCGCGCATGTAGCTTACATGTTTAGCGAAGTGTCGTGCATCTATCCCATTACCCCTTCTTCCCCTATGGCGGAATCAGTGGACGAATGGGCTGCCAAAGGCAGAAAGAACATGTTTGGCGAAACCGTTCGCTTAGTGGAAATGCAGTCAGAGGCCGGCGCTGCAGGAGCCGTTCACGGCGCTTTGCAGGCTGGAGCATTGACAACGACTTATACGGCGTCACAAGGATTGCTTTTGATGATTCCCAATATGTACAAGATTGCAGGGGAATTGTTGCCTTGCGTGTTCCATGTGAGTGCGCGTGCTTTGGCTTCCCATGCCTTGAACATTTTCGGAGACCATGCTGATATTTATGCGGCACGCCAGACCGGTTTTGCCATGCTGGCTTCCGGTTCTGTACAGGAAGTGATGGACCTCTCGGCAGTATCCCACTTGACTGCTATCAAATCCCGTGTCCCGTTTGTCAATTTCTTCGACGGTTTCCGTACTTCTCATGAAATTCAGAAAATCGAGGAGTTGCAAATGGAGGATGTAAAAGGGCTTGTGGACATGGATGCCCTCCAGGCGTTCCGCAATCGCGCTTTGACTTCCGAAGCTCCCGTTACCCGTGGTACGGCTCAAAATCCGGACATTTATTTCCAGGGGCGTGAGGCTTCTAATAAATTTATGGATGCTGTGCCCGACATCGTGGCAGACTATATGAAGAAAATCAGCGAGATTACCGGTCGCACCTACCGTCCGTTCAGTTACTACGGTGCGCCTGATGCTGAGAACATCATCATCGCCATGGGGTCTGTGACGGAATGTATCCGTGAAGTGATTGACTACGAGAACGCCAATGGCAAGAAAGTCGGCATGATTGCCGTGCACCTCTATCGCCCGTTCTCTGCAAAATATTTTTTGGAGGCTGTGCCTGCTACTGTGAAGCGGATTACGGTGCTCGACCGTACAAAAGAACCGGGCGCAAACGGCGATCCCCTCTACTTGGATGTTCGCGACGTATTCTATGGCAAGGAAAATGCCCCCGTGATTGTAGGCGGACGCTACGGTATGGGCTCTAAAGACGTGACTCCCTCGCAGATTATTGCCGTGTACAAAAACATGGAGCGCAACGAGCCGAAGAATCAGTTTACCATCGGCATTGTTGACGACGTGACTTTCCGTTCGCTGCCTGCCGAGGAGGATGTGAAAATGACTCCTGCCGGCACCTATGAGGCTAAATTCTACGGCTTAGGTTCCGATGGTACAGTGGGTGCAAACAAGAACTCCATCAAGATTATCGGTGGCGCAACCGACAAATATTGCCAGGCTTATTTTGCTTACGATTCTAAGAAATCAGGCGGTTTCACGGCTTCGCACCTTCGTTTTGGCGATGCTCCCATCCGCTCTACTTATTTGATTACCACACCCGACTTTGTGGCATGCCACGTGCCGGCATACATCCACATGTATGACGTGTTGAAGGGATTGCAGAAAGGTGGTTCTTTCCTCTTGAATTCTATTTGGGACGAGGAAGAAACCAAAAAGCACCTGCCGAACCACATGAAACGCTACCTTGCTGAAAATGAAATTAATTTCTATATTATTAACGGTACGAAAATCGGTCAGGAATTAGGCTTGGGCAACCGCACCAACACCATCATGCAGAGTGCCTTTTTCAAGATTACGAATGTAATTCCTTATGAATTGGCTGTCAAAGAAATGAAGGCTGCTATCGACAAGTCTTACGGAAAGAAAGGCGAGGCTGTCGTGAAAATGAACTATGCAGCGGTGGATGCCGGTGGCAAGGAAGGCAACCTGATTAAAGTGACCGTTCCTGCAGAGTGGAAAAACCTGCCGGATGACGAAATCAAGCACGACGAGAACCGCCCGGCATTCATCCGCAATATCGTGGACGTAATGAATGCCCAGAAAGGCGACCAGCTTCCTGTCAGCGCATTCAACGGCTACGAGGATGGCACTTTCCCCAACGGCACTGCCAAGTATGAAAAGCGTGGCATCGCCGTGAACGTGCCTGAATGGCAAGTGGAAAACTGTATCCAGTGCAACCAGTGTGCCTATGTTTGCCCCCACGCAGCAATCCGTCCTTTCCTCCTCACCGACGAGGAATTGGCAGCTGCTCCCGCAGGTACGCAGGCAAAACCGGCTATCGGAAAAGAATTGGCAGGCCACAAGTTCCGCATGCAGGTTTCCCCGCTCGACTGTACCGGTTGCGGCAACTGTGCCGACATCTGTCCTGCCAAGACGAAGGCTTTGGTAATGAAGCCCCTCGAATCACAGGAAGCCGAGGCTGAACGCTGGGAATACATGGAACACCGTGTGGGCTACAAGCAATTGGTTGAGCCGAACAACGTGAAGAATTCCCAATTCGTACAACCGCTCTTCGAGTTCTCCGGAGCTTGCGCAGGTTGCGGTGAGACTCCTTATATCAAACTGATTTCCCAACTCTTTGGCGAACGCATGATGGTGGCAAACGCTACAGGATGTTCTTCCATCTATGGAGGTTCTGCTCCGTCTACGCCGTATTGCACCAACTACAAGAGCGGACGCGGACCTGCTTGGGCAAATTCCCTCTTCGAGGACAATGCCGAATATGGTTTCGGTATGGCTGAAGGCGCAAACCGCTTGCGTGAACGGGCTCGCCGCCTTTTGGAAGAAAACATGGACAGCTTCTCTGCCGGGACGCAGGCTGCCATAAAGGCATGGACGGACGCTTATCTCGATGGCGACAAGACCCTTGCCGTGAGCGATGCCCTCACCGCTGCATTGGAAAAAGAGACTGCTCCTGTCGTGAAAGAGATCCTTGCCCTGAAACATTATTTCACCAAGAAATCGCAATGGATATTCGGTGGTGACGGTTGGGCATACGACATTGGTTACGGCGGCTTAGACCACGTGCTTGCCAGCGGCGAGGATGTGAATATCTTGGTCGTAGATACCGAGGTATATTCCAATACCGGCGGCCAGTCCTCCAAGTCTACCCCTGCCGGGGCGGTTGCCAAATTTGCTGCCAGCGGCAAGCGTATCCGCAAGAAAGACCTTGGCATGATGGCAATGTCTTACGGCTATGTTTATGTGGCACAAGTGGCAATGGGTGCCAACCAGGCACAGTACATGAAGGCATTGAAAGAGGCAGAGGCTTACCACGGACCTTCGCTCATCATTGCATACGCTCCTTGTATCAACCATGGCTTGAAAGCCAGCATGGGCAAATCCCAGCAGGAAGAGAAAAAGGCAGTGGAATGCGGTTACTGGCAGTTGTACCGCTACAATCCCGAATTGGAAGCAGAGGGCAAAAATCCTTTCCAATTGGATTCCAAGGAGCCGGATTACACCAAGTTCCGCGACTTCCTCATGGGCGAAGTGCGTTTCAACTCCCTCGTGAAAGCAGCTCCCGAAGATGCTGAGCGCCTCTTCCAGGAGACCGAGAATGATGCCAAATGGAAGCTCAACGGCTACAAGCGTTTGGCTGCCATGGAATATGGTAACTGAATATAACAGAATGTATGTGTCAAAGGGCGTGCCTGTCAAGGCATGCCCTTTTTTAGTTCGCTTCGTGTCTACTGGAAAGATACGGGTTGATGGAAATAATTAGCCCTAAATAGCCGTTACGGCTATTTAGGGCTAATTGGTTGTTCCTTTTTTTATTTCAAGTTTTCAAGTACGTGGACGATGGAGGTGAAGACTTCTTCGACAGGGCGGTTGCCTTCGATGTCGATGTGAAGCCCTTTTTGCTTGTAATGGTTGGCAACGGGGAGGGTTTTGTCGTTGTATTCTTTGAAACGGCGCTCTACGGTAGTTTCGTTGTCATCGGCACGCCCGTCGGTTTTTGCCCTTTCGAGGATGCGGCGTTTGAGTTCCTCAAAGGGGACATTGATGGAAATGAGCCCTTTGAGCGGCGTGCCTTCGTGCTCCAGCATTTGGTCGAGGATTTCGGCTTGTGCAACGGTGCGTGGAAAGCCGTCGAAGAGGAAACCGGCTGCCTTCCGGTGTTGTGCCATGCTGTTGGCGATTAATTCCACGACAAATTCGTCAGAGAGGAGTTCTCCACGGTTGATAATGCTTTCAGCCATCTTGCCCAAGTCGGTGCCTTCAGCAATTTCACGACGTATCATGTCACCGGTTGAAAGGTGTACTAAGTTATATTTTTCTACCAAGCGTTTGGCTTGTGTTCCTTTTCCTGCCCCCGGAGGGCCAAATAATGCGATGTTCAACATAAGTTTAAATTTTGTGCTCAAAGGTAATAAGATTTTATTCAATATGATGAAAAAGGAGGATTATTTTTTGTTTACCTTTGTGCGGATAACGACGGACTCCATGACGACAAGAAAGAACAAGAAAAAAGGACGCAAGAGAAGAGCCGGAGGAAAAGCTGGACGGCAAAGGATGCGGAGAAGGCGCATGCTGGTGTGGGGCGTTGTGTTTGTGGGGGTATTGGTTTTAGCGGGCGCAGGATTTGTCGGTTTGGTGTACGTGGGCGCATGGGGGAAATTGCCCGATTATGAGGAGTTGCGGCATATTCAGAATGCAGAGGCATCCGTGGTGCTTACGGAGGATGGCGAGGTGATGGGGAAGTACTATATTGAGAACCGCACGAATATTCATTATAAGAATCTTCCGGAACATGCGGTTAATGCGTTGATTGCAACCGAGGATGTGCGTTTTTACCAGCACGAGGGCATTGATAAAATCAGCATGGCACGGGTGTTTTTCAAGACTTTCCTTTTGGGGAAGCGAAGTGCCGGCGGGGGAAGTACGATCAGCCAGCAGCTTGCGAAGAACCTTTATCCACGGGAAGAGCAGGATGTGCCGCTGGTGGTCGCCAAACTTAAGGAGATGTTCACTGCCAGGAGGTTGGAGAATATTTATACGAAAAACGAGATTTTGACGCTTTACCTCAATACGGTGTGGTTTGGGGAGAATACCTATGGCATCGAGAGTGCAGCACGCAAATACTTTTCTGTGCCGGCATCAGGGCTTTCCCTGACCCAAGCTGCTACGTTGGTCGGCATGTTGAAAGGTCCGTCCTATTATAATCCACGCCTTCATCCGGAGCGGAGCCGGGAGCGGCGCAATACAGTGATCCGGCAGATGGTGAAATATGATTTCCTTACGGAGGCGGAAGGCAGGCGGCTGGAGGCATTGCCTCTGCATTTGGATTATACGCCGGACAATCATTACAGCGGGCTTGCCCCTTACCTGCGTGAACGTATCCGCCAGGACGCTTTGCGTATCCTCAGGGAATACAATGCCAAGCATGGCACGGCATATAATCTCTATGAGGACGGGCTGGTGTTGGTGACGACTTTGGATGCGGAGATGCAACGCTTTGCGGAAGAAGCGGTTGCCGCACATCTCCCTCATTTGCAGGAGGCATACGAGGAGCATCTTCACGGGCGTGAGCCTTGGGCAGCCCGTCCGGAAATCCTTGCTGATGCCGTCCGGAATAGCGGCATTTATAAAACGCTGAAGGCGAAAGGCATGGATGAAGTAGCCATCCGCAAGGCGTTGGACAGGAAAAAGCCCATGTTGGTCTATAGTCCGGACGGAGGGGAACGGCGGGTGGAGTTCTCTTCTCTCGATTCCATCAAGTACTATTTGAAACTCTTTCAGCCGGCAGTGATTGCAGTCGAACCGCAGACTGGAAAGGTCAAGGCTTGGGTGGGGGGATTGGATTATAAATATTTCCAATATGACCAAGTGGCTGCAGCCCGCCAAGTGGGCTCTGTCTTCAAACCGGTCGTTTATAGCGCTGCCATCAGCCAGGGGGCACGCCTCGATGCTTACTATTCGAATGCGCAGGAAAGCTATCCGGAATATGACGGGTGGACGCCTCGGAATGCGGATAATAATTACGAAGGCTATTACACGTTGAAAGGTGCATTGAGCCGGTCGATTAATACGGTTGCCGTGAAAGTGCTCCTGCAAACGGGGATAGATGCTGTCATTGCCCATGCCCGGAAATTGGGCATCCGTAGCGAATTGCCTGCCTATCCGTCGTTGGCATTGGGCGTTGCGGACATTCCTTTGCAGGAGATGGTAAACCCTTACCTGGCGTACGCGAATCAGGGGCTTCTCTGCGGGCAATACTATTTGAAAGAAATCAGGACGAAAGAGGGGAAGGTGATTTACCGGGCTCCTGTTGCCTCTGCCGAAAGGGTGTTGTCAGAGAACGAGGCTGCCATAATGAACAACATACTCTCTGCCGTCGTCAATGAAGGCACGGGGCGCAAACTCCGCACCGCTTACGGTTTGCACAACGAGATGGCAGGGAAGACCGGGACTACCCAAAATCAAGTGGACGGTTGGTTTATCGGTTATACTCCCCGTCTGGTGGTAGGCGTGCGTGTCGGGGCGAACAACCCGGCGATTCATTTCAATACCCTGCGCCTCGGTCAAGGCTCCAGCATGGCGCTGCCCGTTTTTGGCGAATTTATGAAACGTTACACCACGTCTCCTGCTTACAAGCATTGGAATACGCTCGCCTTCCCCCTTCCCGTACGTGAGAATGACGCCCTGGCGGCACCGCCTTTCCGTGAACATCTTAATATGATAGAGCGTCTTACAAACCGCAAATTGGAGAAAACCAAGCCTTCCCTTGGGCAGGAAACCCTTGCTCCCGGGCAGACGCCCCGCAAAGAAGGTTTCTTTAAACGGCTATTTAAACGGAAGAAAGAAAAGAAGTGATGTTCATCCTTCCTCGTTCCTCGTTAATCGTTCATCGTTCATCTCTCATCGTTCATCGTCTCCTCTCCGTGTCCTCTTCGGTACAAATAGCAGTAAAAAAGTAATAACTTCCTAATAATAACCTGTTCATAACCTTAAAAACAAGGTTATAATAAGGTTATAAATAGGTTATGATAAGGTGTTGAGTGCTATCAAATACCTATGGGAGTGGGAGATAACAGCTGTTTGATATGGAAAAGGCTTCACTGCCCCTTAATTCTCGTGGGGCTGTATCATAATGCTTCCCTGCCGGATTATTTTATGCGCTCCGGAAAAGGGACTTTTGCCACATTGTAAATCCGGTAAATTTACATACCTTTGTGCAATAACATAAAAACTGACAGCCATGAAATACCCGATAGGCATCCAGAGTTTTGACCAGATTATTGAAGGCGGTTTTGTCTATGTAGACAAGACTGATTTGGTTTATAGGTTAGTGACAGAGGGGAAGATATACTTTTTAGGTCGTCCCCGCCGTTTTGGCAAAAGTCTTTTAGTTTCCACCTTGAAGCATTATTTCTTGGGGCACAAGGAATTGTTTAAAGGTTTGAAAATTGATAGTTTAGAGAAGGACTGGTTTGAATACCCCGTGTTCCATATCGACTT
>CALUKF010000055.1 GCA_944321145.1 uncultured Odoribacter sp.
ATTGAATTTTGATTGTCCAAAAAGATTATTTTTTGCTCTTTTGCACTGAAAAGTTGCATTGGTGGGTTTAATCTGCGGATGGCAATTTTCGGGAAAAAGATTTGGAGGGAAAGGAAATTTGCATTTACTTTGTCGTGTCAATTCAATCCGTAAGAAAGATTGTTTGAATTATAAAGAGGAGTTGAGAGACCGGACTCTGTGAAGCTCCGACAACCTGCGCAAGGGGCGCAAGGTGCCAATATCCGGCCTGATGACAGGAGTTATAATTTAAAACAAAAGAAGATGAAAAAAGCAGATTACTCATTCGACACAAACGCCCGGGGCAACCGGAATTTATTATTTTTCAACCTTTTCGTATCTGCAATGGATATGCGCTGCATGCGCTGATTCTTTTTATTTTCCCACAAAAGACAGATGTGCCCGGGTAGCCCGGAGAACATGTGATATAGCTGAATGAAAGCAGGCAGGGCGTTTTTGCATCCTGGCGGAGTCCCTGAAAATGCTGTTGTCCTGCGGACACGGATTGCCGGAAGCCTATATCTTGCTGTCGCTTTTTAATCAAATCATTGTTCCATTTGTAATTGACAGATATGAAAACATACGCAGAAATCAATGAGAAAATCAAAAAAGGTACGGCTGTCGTGCTGACCGCCGAGGAGGTGTCGGAGCTTTCCAAGTCGCTCACGCCAAAAGAGATTGCACAAAAGGTGGACGTGGTGACCACCGCTACGTTCGGGGCGATGTGTTCGTCGGGGGCATTCTTGAATTTTGGGCATGCCACACCGCCTATCCGCATGGAAAAAATCGAACTGAACGGTGTCCGGGTAAGCGGCGGGCTGGCTGCCGTGGATACATACGTGGGGGCAACAGACTGCGACCCTGCGGTGCCTGCTTATGGCGGCGCGCACATTATTGAAGATTTGGTTAACGGGAAGGATGTTGTGCTGGAGGCTTGGGGCAAGGGCACAGACTGCTATCCCCGCAAGCACATCAAGACCGTCATCAACAAGGAGAGCATCAACGAGGCGATTCTTTATAATCCCCGCAATTGCTACCAGAATTACAATGTGGCAACGAATACTACCGACCAAATCAAATATACCTACATGGGTACGCTGCTGCCCAAACTGCGGAACGCTTCTTATAGTTCGGCGGGAGAATTGTCGCCCCTGCTGAACGACCCGGAATGCCGCACCATCGGATTGGGAACCCACATTTTCCTTTGCGGGACAGACGGCTATGTGACGTGGAACGGCACACAGTTCAATACCAGCAAACCGGTGAATGATTATGGCATTCCCATTGGCAATGCCCGCACGATTGCCGTCATCGGCGACTTGAAGCAGATGAGCAGCCGTTACTTGCGGGGGGCTTATATTGAGAAGTATGGCGTGACGATGTACGTGGGCATCGGTATTCCCATTCCCGTTTTGGACGAGGATTTGGCGCACCGCGTGTCTATCCGAAACGAGCAAATCGAGACCAATATTGTGGATTACGGCACCGGCGGGCAGCTTTTGGGCAGGACGAATTATGCCGCCCTGCACAGCGGAAGCATCGAAATCAACGGGCACAAAGTGAGGACGGCACCGCTGTCCAGCCTGGCAAGGGCGCGGGAAATCGCCCGTCTGCTGAAAGAATGGATTGGAAAGGGGGACTTCCTCCTGACGGAACCCGTCCGCCCAATGCCGGCAAGCGCAAGCCTGAAGTCTTTAGAGGAGTTGCCGGTGTCTCACAAATTTTAAATGTCGAACCTGAAAATTGAATCATGCCATGATAAAGAAAGTCGTTTTATCGTTCCCTGTGGATGCCACAGACCGCTCGCTGACTTATGATTTGGTCAAAATATACGACATCCGCATCAATATCCTGAAAGCCGAAATCCAAGCCGGGAAATCGGGCAATCTGCTCGTGGAACTGGAAGCCGACGAGGAGCGCATGCAGCAAGGCATTGCCTATCTCGAAGAATGCGGGGTGACAGTCAGCCCTGTCTCCAGCAAAGTGTCTTATGACGAGAGCCTGTGCATTGATTGCGGGAATTGCGTTTCCGCTTGTTTTTCACACGCCTTGACCATCGGGGAGCCGGATTGGAAACTGCATTTCAATCCGGAAAAGTGCATTGCCTGCAAGCTGTGCCTGAAATCCTGCCCGTTGAAGTTGTTCCGAATCGAATTTGCAGAATAAAAACACAGGGCAGCGTATGGAATACATTCACAGGACTTACCGGCAGCATTTCAGGCAAGACCGCTGGAAATATTTTGTCACCCGCTACAAGGAAACGGATTTGTGCATCGGCGTAGACAAAGATTCCTGGCAGGCGGGGATACCGCTTTTTGCAGACCGGTTTGTGCGGGAACTGCGGGGTGAAATGGACGGATGGATTAGCCGTCGCCCGGACTATGCCCAAGCCCTCGTGCCTTGCGAGGCAGGAGAAGCGCCTGAAATTTTCCGGGAAATGTCAACCGTCGCCCACCGGAGCGGTATCGGTCCGATGAGTGCCGTTGCCGGCGCCGTTGCCCAAAAGACAGGCGAAGCCCTGCGCCGGGAGTTCGGTCTCCGGGAAGTGCTGGTGGAAAACGGAGGCGACATTTACGCCGACATCTGCCGGGACATGGACATTTCGGTTTTTGCCGGCACTTCGCCCCTATCGGAAAAAGTCGGGTTGCACATCGAGGCTGCGGAAGCCCCGTTGGGCATTTGCACATCTTCGGGCACCGTAGGTCCCTCCCTGAGTTTCGGGAAGGCAGATGCCGTCATGATTGTCTGCCGGGATGCTTTGTTGGCAGATACTTACGCCACGGCTTTCGCCAACCGCATCCAGACGGCTGATGACATTCCTGCCTGCCTGGAAGCCATACGCCAACAAGAAGATATATTAGCCGCCATCGCCATCAAGGACGACCAAATGGGGATTTGCGGGCAATTTGAATTAAGATTATTCTAAATGAGAGAATTATGAATAAACCATCTATACACGAAATCATCCGGCAACGGATATTAATATTGGACGGCGCCATCGGGACGGTCATCCAGCAATACGCATTGAGTGACAAAGACTTTCGGGGCGATGAGTTCCGGGAACATCCCGTTCCTCTGAAGGGCAACAACGACTTGCTTAACCTAAGCCGCCCCGACGTGATTCGAGAAATCCATCGCGCCTACATCCAGGCAGGAGCGGACATCATCGAGACCAATACGTTTAATTCCAATGCCGTCTCACAAGAGGAGTACCGGACAGCGCACCTCGTGTACCGCTTGAACCAAGCCGGAGCACGCCTTGCCCGCGAGGAAGCCGACCGGGCATGGGCTGAGGCAGGGCGCACCGTTTATGTCGCCGGAAGTATGGGACCGACGTCGCGCACTTTGTCTTTGTCGCCCGACGTTAACCACCCGGAGTATCGCCCCGTGGATTTTGACACGCTTGCTGCGACTTACGCCGAGCAAGTCCGGGGACTGATAGACGGGGGCGTGGATTTGCTGTTGGTAGAGACCGTATTCGACGCCCTGAACGCCAAAGCCGCTCTTTACGCCATCGCCCAAGCGCAGGCAGAACGGCAAACGGCTTTGCCCGTGATGCTATCCGCCACTGTCAACGACCGGAGCGGGCGCACGCTTACGGGGCAAAGCCTGGAAGCGTTGTATGTCTCCGTTTCCCACTATCCTTTGTTTAGCTTTGGGCTGAATTGCTCGTTCGGGGCTGCCGACCTTCTGCCCTTCTTGCGGGAACTGGCAAAGCGCGTGTCCTGCCCGTTGAGCGTTTATCCCAATGCCGGATTGCCAAATGAAATGGGAGAATACGAGGAATCGCCGGCATACACAGCCTCCTGTCTGCAAATCATGGCAAAGGAGGGGCTGGTTAATATTGTAGGAGGCTGTTGCGGCACAACCCCTGCGCATATTACCGCCATCCGGGAGGCGTTGCAGGACATCCCGCCGCGGCAGGTGCCGGAAGCCGGGCATGAATTAGTCGTATGTGGATTGAATCCCGTGGTAGTTGACAAAGAGAAAAACAATTTCATCAACATCGGAGAGCGCACCAACGTGGCAGGCTCTGCCAAATTTGCCCGCCTCATCCATGCGGGGGCGTATGAAGAAGCCGCCCAGATTGCCCGGAAACAAATCGAGGACGGGGCTTCCATCATCGACATCAACATGGACGACGCCATGCTGGACAGCGCACAGGAAATGGCGACATTTGTCCGCTACATCAGCAACGACCCTGACATTGCCAAAGCAGCCTTGATGATTGACTCCTCGGACTGGCATACGATTCTCGCCGGACTGAAGAATGCACAAGGGAAGTGCATCGTCAATTCCATCAGCCTGAAAGAAGGCGAAGAGGCATTCCTTGCAAAAGCCCGCGAAATCCATCGTTTGGGAGCTGCCGTCGTAGTCATGGCATTCGACGAACAAGGGCAGGCAGTGACTTACGAACGGAAGATTGAGATTTGCCGGCGGGCATATCATTTGCTCACCAGCGAAGCAGCCTTCCCCCCGGAAGACATTGTATTCGATGTCAATATCCTGGCTGTCGGCACCGGCTTGGAGGAGCACAACAATTATGCGGTGGATTACATCCGCGCCGTAGCTTGGATTAAAGACAAT
Organism: uncultured Odoribacter sp.; assembly: GCA_944321145.1. GTDB lineage: Bacteria > Bacteroidota > Bacteroidia > Bacteroidales > Marinifilaceae > Odoribacter. Next base: position 4,606 of record CALUKF010000055.1, read on the forward strand.
TTGCCGGGCTGCAAAACTTCCGGTGGCGTGTCCAACCTGTCCTTCGCTTTCCGGGGCAATAACCCGGTACGGGAAGCCATGCATTCGGTGTTTCTATACCATGCCATCCGTGCGGGACTCGACATGGCGATTGTCAACCCCTCCATGCTGCAAGTGTATGATGAAATCGAGCCCCGGTTGCTGGCTGCCGTCGAGGCAGTCGTATTAAACCAAGCTCCCGAAGCCACCGAACGCCTCATCGCGCTTGCGGAAGAAATCAAGGGGCTCAAAACGGCAGAGGGGAAAAACGCCAAGCAAGAAGAATGGCGCACCCGCCCGCTGGACGAACGCCTGGAATACGCTTTGGTCAAGGGCAATACCGAATACTTGGAGAACGACTTGGCAGAAGCGCTTGCCACCTACCCGTCCGCAGTGGCAATTATCGAAGGACCGCTCATGCAAGGCATGGACAAAGTGGGCGCGCTTTTCGGCGATGGGAAAATGTTCCTACCGCAAGTGGTCAAATCCGCCAAAGCCATGAAAGCCGCCGTCTCTGTGCTCCAGCCGGAAATTGAGAAACAGAACCAACAGGAAGGACGGGACGCTCGCCGCCCCAAAATTGTTCTCGCTACTGCCAAAGGCGATGTGCACGACATCGGGAAAAACATTGTCCACATTGTCCTCACTTGCAACAATTTTGAGGTCATTGACTTGGGCGTGATGGTCGACAACCGGCAAATCATCGAGGCAGCCCGCAGCCATCATGCCGACTTGATTGGGGTCAGCGGGCTGATTACCCCCTCGCTGAGCGAGATGGAACAACTCTGCACAATGCTGCAAGAAGAGCAATTGCATATCCCGTTGATTGTAGGCGGCGCCACCACTTCATCCGTCCACACGGCAGTCAAATTGGCACCCCTCTACACTTACGGAGTGGTACACGGCGGCGACGCCTCCCGCACCGCCGGCATCTGCAAACGCCTGATGGGCGACCGCACTGCCTTCCTCCGCCAAGTCCAAGAGGAGCAAGCTGCTATCCGGCGGCAATACGAAGAGAAACGCGCTCCTTTGCTCCCGTTCCGCGAAGCCCAAGCCAAAGCCCCTGTCTTTCCGCCGGAAAGCTATCGCCAGCCGGAGGGCTTCGGCGAACACAACCTGACTGCAAGGCATTTGGATGTACAAGACGTGATTCCCCGTATCGACTGGACGCCCTTCTTCCACTTTTGGGGGTTCAAAGGCAAATACCCTGACCTCATTTACCAAAACGAAGAAGCGGACAACGTTTACCAAGCCGCCTTGGAAATGCTGGGCACGGTTGTGGCAGACGGCAGCTTCGATGCTTCCGTTGTAGTGCGCTTTTTTGACGCTTGGAGCGAAGGGGAGGATATTGTATTGGACAACGGGCACCGCCTGCCTATGTTGCGCCAGCAAAAAACGGGCGACGCTTGCCTGTGCCTGGCGGACTTTGTATGCCCTGCCGCCTGTGGCAAAAGCACGCTCGGGCTTTTCGCCTTGAAAGTGGAAGACAGGCAGCCGGCATGCGATTGCCGGGACTTCAACCGCCTGCTGCGCGAAAGCCTCTGTGCCCGCCTGACCGAAGCACTTGCCGAATGGATGCAGGAGCAAGTGTGCGAAGGAACTGCCGCCATCCGTCCGGCATTCGGTTACTCGGCATGCCCCGACCATGCGCTGAAAAAAGACGTATTCGACCTTCTTGACGCGCCCGGAAAGATTGGGGTATCCTTGACCTCCTCCTATGCTATCCTGCCAACTACCGCTTTGTGCGGCATGCTGATTGCCCACCCCGAAGCCCGCTACTTCAGCATCGGGCGGATTGGCAGCGACCAATTGGAAAGCTATTGCTCCCGCCGGGGAATCTCCTGCGAGGAAGGGAAAAAATTGTTAGGACTTTAAATTGCACGCTATGACCAAAGTAATCGACATCATCAATAAAAAGACCGCACCTTTCGTCTCCTTTGAACTGGTGCCGCCCTTAAAAGGCAGTGACATCAACAAACTCTACCATGCCATCGAGCCGCTCATGGAATTTGAGCCGCCTTTCATCAACATAACTTTCCACCGTGACGAAGTGGAATTCCGCCAGAAGCCGGACGGCTCCTTCGAGAAAGTCATTCTGACCAAACGCCCCGGTTCGGTTGCCATTGCCGCAGCCATCATGAAGCGTTTCCCCGTGGAGGTGGTCCCTCACCTGATTTGCGGGGGTGCCACCAAATACAAACTGGAAAACGACCTGATAGACCTGAACTTCCTGGACATCCAGAACATCATGGCATTGCGCGGCGACCCCATCCCCGGGCAAAAATATTTTGTGCCGGAACCGGACGGACACCGCTACAGTTGGGAGCTTGTCCGTCAAATCCACAACATGAACCAAGGCATTTACCTGGACACCAGCCTGACGAACGCTGTGCCCTCCAACTTTTGCATCGGGGTAGCCGCTTATCCCGAAAAGCACTACGAAGCCCCCAACCTCGATATGGACATCGAAAACCTGAAGCACAAAGTGGACGCCGGTGCAGATTACATCGTGACGCAAATGTTCTTTGACAACCGGAAATTTTATACCTTCGTCGACAAATGTCGCGCTGCGGGCATCCACGTGCCCATCATTCCGGGCTTGAAACCCATCTCCACCCAAAAGCACATCGAGATGCTGCCCCGTGCCTTCAGCATCGACCTGCCGCAGGAACTCATGGACGAAATCCGGAAATGCAAGAACAACGACGAAATCTATCGTGTCGGCATCGAATGGTGTACCGCCCAAAGCCAAGACCTGCTTGCCCACGGTGCCCCCGCCATCCATTACTACACCATGGGGAAAGCCGACAACATCCGGGAAGTGCTCAAACGTGCATTTTAACCCATGCGTTGCCGTCATGCTGCGCAATGACAAAACTATGGCAACGCTCACTCTCCTCCGAACCACCCACGCACCCACCGCACTCTACCAACGTCGGCAGACGTTAAATATGCGTGGCGGAAACGCGGGCGGTTCGGAGGAAAGCAAGCGAATCCCCGGCGTTGCCTCAGCTTAGCAACTTTTTATCAGATAGTTTCGAATCTGTCAATGCCAGTAACTTATCCAACCAGCCAGCCAAAGGTGCCGGACAACCGAGCAGACCTTCGTTGTATTGCAAATTCAGCATGGAAAAGCGGACACGGCGTTTTGAATGATATTTCTTATTGTACTCCGCAAGACTGTTACCGCTGATGTTGCTTTCTGCTTTCACTTCTATCGGTACAATGTCTTCGTCTCGTTGCGTGACAAATTCCACTTCAGCAGTCGCTCCTGAAGTCCAATAACAAGGGAGTAATCCGTCAGATTGCGGCACAAGGGACTGCAGCACGGCATTTTCCGCCATTGCGCCTTTAAACTCCGTATAATTGGCAATCGGGTCAGTGACAATACTTGCAGGCAAATGCGCCAACCGGCGGAGAAGTCCACAGTCACAGGCATATACTTTGAAGGCATCCGTTTCTTGATAGGCGGACAACGGCATGCCCGGCTTGCTGACATTGTAAATGCGATAAATCATGCCGGCATCTTCAAGCCACAGGAGTGCATCCTCGTAATCTTTTGAGCGGGCACCTTCCCGTACGACCTTGTAAATAAATTTCCGGTTCTCTTTAGAAAGCTGCGAGGGGAGCGAATGCCAAATGGCATGAATGCGTGGAATTTCGCGTGGCTCTGCATATTTTGAAAAATCCAATTCGTAAAGGTCGAGGATATCTTGCAACACGGCTTCCACGCTTCCGACACCTTCATTGCCAAGCAAGGCGGTTACAGCTTCAGGCATACCGCCCGACACTTGATAACGCCGGTATTCCGTACGCAATTTATTAAGAATGATTTCCGGCAAATGCTGTATCTGCGTCAAAGATTCAATATACTCAAAAGTCTTAAAGTCGCTTGTCCGGAGAAACTCTTTGAAAGTAATAGGAAACATTTGCAACATCCGCACTTTGCCCACGGGGACGCTCATCCGTTTCCGTTTGACGGCAACGCCAAGCAAAGAACCCGCAGCGATAATGGGATATTCCGGGGCTTCCTCATAAAAATATTTCAGACTGTTCAATGCCTCCTCGCACTCCTGAATTTCATCAAAAATCAGCAAGGTCCTTTCAGGCAACAACGGCACATCGCAATACAAGGCAAGTTCCTTGACAATGCGGTCGGGAGTTTTCGTAGTCTGAAATATAGACTTCAATTCCGGTTGGCGGTCAAAATCAAACTTGGCACAATACTCAAAACATTCCTTGCCGAATGTTTCCATCGCCCAAGTTTTACCGGTTTGGCGAGCCCCCCTCAACAAAATTGGCTTTCTGTCCGGGGCTTCTTTCCATTGCTTGAGTACTTGTATAATGTCTCGTTCAATTTGCATATTACACAAAATAGTTTGATTTTATGTCGTAAATCACATTTTTCCTAACTATCGAGTGCAAATTTATGGATTTTTACTTGAATAAGGCGAATCCCAGAGGGATTTTTTACATCCCCGGCTTTTTACCCTTCTGGACACAGGGATATTCTACCCTTCTCATCGTACAATAGGCTTACAGCTTGCTTACGCCTCTGCCCGGCAGCTACTCCCGAGCGGCTACTCAGCGAAGGCGTAAGAAGGTTGAACCAAAAGTATTCACTGATTAGGAGGGGATATTTGCGATATAACGGCGGGAAAAAATAAAAAAAGCCCTGCCTGGCAAGTGTGCGATGGGCAGGGCTGCATAAATAAAATTTAGATCACTCTTCCCAACCTCTGTTCTGTTCCCAGCCCATGGCTTCTGCTTCGTAAGTATAGAAAGGCATTGCCCAACGTGGGTCGTCCGGAGCGATTTCCAATAAGGTGCGGGTGTTCATATCAGACGGGTCAGTAAGAATTTCACGACGGATATAAATGCCGGCATTCTCTGCCCCATTCAAACGCTTAATGTCATAAAAACGCCAAAATGCGCCCATCTCGCGGGTACGTTCATCAAGCACTTCTTGTATGCTGCCGCCAATGTTCTCGGCTGCTGACATATCATAAAAACGGGTTCTGCGCAAAGTTTTCAAATCCTCAACAGCCGCTGCCGCATTGCCGGCACGGGCTTCGCATTCTGCTTTAATCAGGTACATTTCCGCCGTAGTCATGCCTAAGAATGCACCTACTCCTCCACAATCAAAACGCTGATAACCATAATAATTCCAAGGTTTCAAATATTGCTGGTTTTCATATTTGATACAATTAGGTGTAGGATTTTCATCTCCTTCCAATATAACGGCTTCTTGTATGCCACTTGTCGACACCAAAGGATAACAATAACTATAGAAATGAATCCATCGGGCATCATTTTCCTGATCCCACAAATTATAGAATACTTCTGAAATCGGATGGGTTCCAGAATAATCTTCCATAATAACAGCAGGAAGGAAAAATTCTTCGTATTCAGGAATGATTTCCGTTCCTCGATTATTTAAATCAGTCATGGAAAGACTTGTTACCGTATTGGCAATATGGGAATTGGTCTCGTCCAAGAAATGAATTTCCGTAGATGGATACAGTGTGTACAACGGGTCGTCCTTGAAAGTTACTAACGTATTATGGGCTTTCAAAGCCTCTGTGGCATTCTCCAAAGCTGTTTCATAATCCCCACGGTAAAGCGCAATACGGGCACGGAGTGCTTGAACGGTCGGCACAGTTGGGCGGAAATTGCGTTCAAAATCAAAAGACGTACGTCCGGCACGGGTCAAAGCTGCTTGCGCAGAATCCAGATCCTCGTTGATGCGCCCTAAGGTATAAGCCACCGTTTGGCGTGCGGGTACTCCATTGGCATCCGTTGCATCGCGGTAACCAATGCCCGGCTCATCCTCATTCCACAAACAGTATTCTACCAAAAGCAGAAAATGGTAATATGCCCTGCCAAAAAGGGCTTCGCCTTTCACTTGGTCGTGAATAGCCTGAGTGGTTTGGGTCACTTGGTCTAAATATTCCAATACCGTGTTGAAACGATAAATCCGTTCCCATGAAGGTGTCCAAGTTGTACTCATACTATATTGGTCTGTCCATTCCTCTGTTCGCCAACAATATTTATCATACGCGTCAGAATTAGAACGTCCCCAAGCATAGACATAAAATTCCGGAGAAATTTCTATCATGTCATTTAGCCAAACTAATTCATTCCAGTAATAAGCGACCATGCCATAAGCTGCATAAAAGGGGTCTTCAAACAAATAAAGGTCTAAACTGCCCATCAAACCATATAATTGATCCATGTGATAAATATATGCACTACCCGATTTATTGGGCGTTTCATCCAAAAAGTCGTTGCAAGAGCCTAAACTCATTATGCCTGCCAATGCGACGATTAAAAATATTTTATTTTTCATATCTCAATCTGTTTACGTTATTTCCAATTCTTAAAAGCCAATTTCAAACCAAACATAAAGGTCGGCATCGGTTTCAAATTTCCAATCGTATAATCAGGATCGAATTCCCCATTTGCACTCCAAATCAAACCTAAATTGTTGGCACGGGCATAAATATTTACACGACTGAAGACACTCTGCCTATTAAGCAAGTTCGTTGGTAAGTCATATCCTAAATACAATTCATTCAGACGGATATGGTCGCCTTTATTATACGCCAAATGGGAACTCTGGGTAACGTTAGATGTGTACATTAGTCCAGCACCAGCTGACAAGATATCATAAGACTCATCAGTATAAAGAGGCACTCCGACATAGGAATCTTGGTTGGCATAACCTTCATCATACGCTTGGATAATTTGATCCAATTGTTTTGAATACGAAGCTTGCCCAGTAAATGTAGTGATAAAAGTATCACCACGATACACATAATAACCAAAACGTCCGGTCAGCATGAATGAAAAGGTCAAACCTTTCCATGTAAACATGTTCGAAAAACTCAAATTGCTTTTTGGGGTCGATGTTCCCAAATAATATATCCAATTATTTTCGTCAATAGTCTGTCCTTCATTACGAAGAATTTGTTCGTCATGAGAGGTATCGAAATTTTTGATAAAATCCTGTGTGCCATCTTTCCCTTGTACAATAGCTAAACCCTCTGGCGAATAACCCACCAAATCTACGATATTAATCAAATCCACCGGATAATCCTCCACGAAACCGGGATTCATGGCAGGGAAGGAAGTCGTGAGATCAAATTTCTTGACCTCATTGTGGTTATAAGCGTAATTCAGCGTGCCATTCCAACGCAGGTCGCCTGCAACAGGCATATCCGTACTAAGTGTTAATTCCACTCCCCGGTTCAACACTGCCGCATTATTAAACGTAGCACTTGTTGTACCTTGGGAAATTGCCGGTACTGTAGCACTCGAAAGTACATCGTATGAATATTTGTTATAGAAGTCAATACTCCCGCTCAATTTGTTCCCCCAAAAGGCTGCATCCACGCCAATGTTCAGCGTCCGCGACTTCTCCCAAGTCAATGTGCTGTTGCCCCGTGCAGAAATAGTATTGTAAGACTCATTGTTTGTGTACACAATATCCCCCGGATACACCTGCAGCGTCGTCACACTGGACGTGCCGCTCTTGCCGGCTGCCACGCCCGCGATACCAATAGAAGCGCGGAGCTTCAGCTGGTTCACCCAATCCACCGATGACATGAAGTTCTCATGCGAAATCAGCCAGCTTGCCCCCACTGACCAGAACGGGGAGAACTTGTCGCGCTGCGATTCGCTCTGGAAATTGGAAGCGTCCGTGCGGAAACTTGCCGTCAGCGAATATTTCTCATTATACGTGTAAGCGGCATTGGCATACACGGAGAAGAAACGGTCTTCGAGGGTTGAGAGCGTGCCCAATTCCTCGAAAGGCAGGCGGGTGTAAACGCCGAAAATGTTATTCTGGTAAGTGATATAGTCCGGCGAAGTCAGTACGGAATTGGTATACTCGTTAAAGCCGTAGCGCGTTACAATAGGAGTCGTCTCCGTCGTAGCGGAAATGATTTCTGTGCCGACCAACGCATTGACGGCGTGTGCGCCAAACGTTCCATTGTAATCAATCTGCCCGCGCAAATTGTAAGCCTCGTAGGTATCCCCTTCGTCAGAGAATACGCCGCCTGAGGGGAAATAGGTGGTGTACAAACCGCTCTCGGTATTCAACGTTGAATACGTATTATACAGATCGCGCACAAAATAAGACTCCGGGTCGTATGACACGTGGTGCGTGTAACGGCGTTGCTCGTACTGCCCTTTTGCGCTCAAGTTCAAGCCCCATGTAGTGTTATAATTGAATCCACCCTGGATACGGTAATTCAATGTCTTGGCGACATCATCCGTATATTGGCGATCCTCTACCGGGTTATATGTCCAGTCGGCAGGCGTTTTGCCAGCATACTCTGACATTAATATCGGTTCGTAAACTGTCGAACCGGTGGAAATATGCACAAAATCGCCGTTGTCGTCCACCAAGCGCGTCCACGGACTGAGCCATTCTTTGATTTCCGAGATGTCTGTCCCGTTGTTTCGCTCTTTGGAGAACGTCGTGTTGATTGCCAAATCAAAGGTCAAATTCTTAGTCAGTTTTGCGCTGCTGGACAGGTTAAGCAATACGCGCTGGCTGCCGTTGTCCTGCAAATAACTTTTCTCATCGTCGAAAGAAGCCGAGAACGCATAATTCAACCGATCCGTTGCGCCGCGCAATGCCACATTGTATTGCTGGTGCACCATCCGGCGGAAAATATATTCCTGTAAGTCATCTTCCCATAAACCCTGATTGCCCATGTCAATCAGTTCTTGCCTGCGGGCATCGTATTCAGCGGCAGTCATGTTTAACTTCCCGTCCCGCTCAAACAGCATGCTATAAGGTGCTGACATATATGTCTTGCGGGCAGAAGGAGTCAAATAGGGATCATACGAACCACTTAAATTGATCGGGCTATATTTGTGCATCAACTCCTCAAATCGGAACTGGTTCTCAGCCGATGCCATGTTAAACAGATAATCCAAATCAGGGCGGGAGCTTACCGACCAATAAGCGTCTGCCGTGATATCCAGTTTATTGCCCTCTTTTCCTTTCTTGGTGGTAATCACAATCACGCCGTTGGCTGCACGGGCGCCATAAATGGAAGTCGCTGCCGCATCCTTCAACACGGTCACGCTCTCCACATCGTTGGGGTTAATCGTGTTGAACGGGTCGTTGCTGTCGCTGTACCCACTAATCGGAAAGCCGTCCACTACAATCAGCGGGTCGCGGTCTGCCTGGTCGGTCTGCAACGTGCCCTGCCCACGGATGATGAAGCGTAAGTCGCCGTCCACCGAGGAACTTTGCACTGCCAAGCCCGGCACCAAGCCGTTCAACGCCTCGGAAAGATTTGCCGTGGGCTTCTGCTCCAACATTTTGGTGTCGACAATGGCGTATGCGCCCGTTGCCCGCTCGCGGGAAATCGTTTGGTAACCGGTCACAACCACCTCGTCCATCTGCTCCGTGTCCGTTTCCAGAGTCACGTTCATGGGGCGGTCGGTGACGATGGGCAGTTCGACGGTCTTCATGCCCACGAAGGAGAAGACCAGCACTGCACCGTCCGGATTGGGAATCAGGAGGGTGAACTCGCCGTTGATGTCCGTCGCCACGCCCGTTGTCGTGCCCTTGAGCACGACGGACACGCCCGGCAGCGGCTCACCGTTCTCGTCTACCACTTTGCCCTTCACCGGCACAGCCTGTGCCATCGGCGGCAATTGCTTCACTACGTAGACGCCTTCCACTTCCTCGTAACCCCAGTCCGTACCTTCCAGCAGGCGGTCTAAAGCGGTTTGCAGCTCTACGTTTACCAGCCGGCAGTCGGCACAAGAGACTTGCGCTGCCTTCGATTCATCGAAAAGCAATCGGACGCCCGTCTGGTTTTTCAACTGGTTCAATGCCACATTCAATGTCGCATTTTGAACATCCAACACGACTTTCTGCGACGAGGCTACCGCCGAGAAGCCGAATACGAATAACATTACTAACGTCAATCTCATTTTGCATAAGATTTTTTGTAAACTTTGCGGTCGTTTCCGCAGGTAAAATCGAAAAATACTCATAAATTTGAACGATTTTAATTGGTTTATGAATCAATGAACTCAGCGGGAAAAGTCCGGTGTTCGGTTTGGTCGCTGTGAAACCGGCTTCCCCGTTTTTTATTTTCGTTTTGCTACTGTAATCTGCCTTCCGCTCACCTTGAATTCCACGTCCGCTCCTGCTTCAAACAAGCGGAGGAAAGGCTCGATGGCGGAATATTTCTCCAAAGTTCCCGACAGGCGCACTTCTTTTAAGGCATTGTCCGTGAACACTACTTGCACATCATACCACCGGGACAGCACTGCCAGGATGTCTCCCAAACTCCTGTTTTCGAAGCAGAAAACGTCTTCGCGCCAAGAAGTGTAGAGCCACGTATCCACTTCCTCCACCTGCATGCCTCCTGTTGCCCGGTCGTATTCCAGGCGTTGGTTGGGCTGCAATTCCCGTGCTGTGCCATCCTGCGCCTCGAAGGCAATCCGCCCCTCCACCAAAGTGGCAGCCATGGGCTCATCCGGGTAGGAGGTGGCGCAGAATTCAGTGCCCAATACGCTGATGGAGCCTTCGTCCATGACTACCCGGAACGGGCTGCCTTCTATATGGGTCACGTCAAAATATGCCTCACCTTCCAATTGCACCTCCCGCATCCCGCCGGCAAATTGTGTCGGGAAGCGCAGGACGGATGCCGAATTCAGCCACACCTGCGTCCCGTCCGGCAGGGTCAAATAGAATTCCCCGCCACGGGGCACTTCCAGGGTATTGTACGCCAATGCCGGCGCTGCCGTGTCGGGGGCTACTGCCTGTAAGCCGGCATCATCCACCCGCCACTCCTGTTCTTTGCCCACTGCCATTGCCGAGTCGCGCAATGCCCACACCGAGCCGTCCGCCATGGTCAGCACCGCTTTCCGGCTTCCCGGCTGGATGGGCTGCACGTCCGGCACTTCTGCCACCGGCATGACCCACGCCGCTTCGTCCTCCCGGTCTCCCAAGAGCCACACGCTTACTGTCACCAAGCACGCTGCTACGGCAGCCGCCGCAGTCCACCGGAGGCGTATGCTCCGTTGCGAACGACGGAAACGAAGGTAAGCCTGCCCGGCGTCGTACCTCTCTTGCCGGGCAATCCGCTCGGAGAAATTCCCCGGCGCACCTTTTCCCTCTTCTTGCTCCAACGTCTGCACCCAGCGGCGGAGCAACCGTTCAGAATAGTCGTATATGTCTTTCCAAGTCATATTGCTTTCGTTTATTCGTTTCCTAAAAAACACATGAAATGGAAAAACGGGTAACAAGAATCGGAAAAAATTTTCAAGGAGGGAATGTTAAATTTTAGGAGAGGCTTATTTCCAGCAAGTTGCAACAGGGTTTTTAGGACTGTTTTTTATACTTCCACCTTCTTGCGCTGCTGCCGAAAAAACATGACCAAGAGGGCTGTGCCTGCCTTGCCGAAACGCTCGCGGAGGGTCGTATAGGCACGTTTTTTCTGCATCTTGACAGTGTTGTCCGTGATGCCTAGGGCAGCAGCAATGTCTTTCACTTTCAGCCCGTCAAGCGTCAGACGGAGGATGTCCTGTTGTTGGGGCGTCAAGACCTTCATCATTTTCCGCAAACGGGCGACTGCGTTTTCTTCTGCCGCTTCGTCCGCAGCCTCGTCTTCGGTCGGGATTTCCACAGCGTATTCCGCCAGGCTTTGCTCGGCGTTCGCCTTGTCGCGCAGGGCATTCAGCGTGCGGGTGTACACCACCTTGTAGAGCCAGGCTGTCAGTGCCTTTACATTCGGGAAGCAGAGGGAGGAGTCCCACAACTCCACCATGCAGTCCTGCACGACGTCTTCGGCATCTGCCTGCCCCTTCGACAACTTCTCGGCATAGGCGCAGAGGGGAGCGTAAAACTCCTCGTAAAGGCGTTTCCAGGCTCCGCCGTCTTTCTGGTTCAATCCGGATATGAATTTTTCGTCGTCCATGCAGAGAAATATTTACATCTGCAAATGTAATTAAATTCCCCTATATCCTGTTTCCCGCGCGGGAAAATTATTTTCCGGGACATCGTGCCGATTGTTTTTATACCTTTGCACCCGTTTTCAAAAGCATACAAGACATGAACGGAATCATTCATTTTATCAAAAACTGGACACTGCCCATCGCCATGCTTGCCGGCGTGGCAGGCTATTTTATATATGTCAACCTGCCGTTTCTTGCACCGACGCGCCCCTTTGTCAACCGGGCAGTGGATTTCCTGCAACCGCTGTTGATATTCATGATGCTCTTCCTGAGCTTCTGCCGGGTGAGCCTCCATGACCTCCGTCCCTGCCGGTGGCACTTGTGGCTGCTGCTGATGCAAGCCGGGGCATTCATCCTTTTGGGCGGCATTCTCCTGATATTCCGGGATATGGCGGGACATACCCTCATGGAGGGAGCCATGATTTGCCTGATTTGCCCTACGGCGACTGCCGGGGCTGTCGTCACCCAAAAGCTCGGCGGCAACGCTGCCCACCTGACTACCTACACCATTCTCATCAACCTTGTGGCAGCTTTTGTCGTACCGCTCATGGTGCCGCTCGTACATCCCCATCCGGGGCTTACCTTCGTCAATTCCTTTGCCCTCATCCTGGGCAAGGTTTTCCCCCTGCTGCTCTGCCCCTTCATCGCCGCCCTCCTTGTCCGTCATTTGCTGCCGCGCCTGCATCAGATTTTATTGAAATCCGGCGATTTGTCCTTCTATCTCTGGGCAGTAGCCCTCGCGCTTGCCATTGCCGTGACGGTCAAGAGTATCGTACACAGCGAGGTGGACGTATGGTTTCAAGTGGGGCTCGCCTTCGTGTCCTTGGCATGCTGCCTCCTGCAATTCCATTTCGGCAAACGCATTGGCAGGCATTACGATGACACCATCAGTGCCGGGCAATCCCTCGGACAGAAAAACACCGTGTTTGCCATCTGGATGGGCTACACCTTTTTTACCCCTGTGACAGCTGTTGCCGGCGGATTCTACAGCGTGTGGCACAACGTCATCAACTCCTGGCAACTCTACCGCCAACGGAAAAAACAGGAAGCCCTCGAAGCTGCCGTCCGGGAGTAACGCGCTATCCTCCCTATAGTTGGGCTACCCCTTTCCCGCCGCTGCTTCGGAGCTGTTCCGCTGCTGTTGGCTCGCCCGCCGCAACAGCATAGAAGAACCAGCGCAACAGCACCGGAACAGGCAGGGAGGGGAGAAGGGCTTATTTCCCTTTATTTATTTTTGAAAGGCTTGAAGGCAGCTTTCAGTTGGTCGACGTAGTCGAGTTTTTCCCAAGTGAAAAGTTCCACTTCCTTCTCTACTGTCTCGTGGTAGTGGGAGGTGTAGACCTTTTTCACGACTTCGGGCTGGCGACCCATGTGCCCGTAGGCGGCAGTTTCCAAGTAGATGGGATTGCAGAGTTTCAACCGTTCGACGATGGCATAAGGACGCATGTCGAAGATTTCATCCACTTTCTGCGCGATTTCGGCATCGGAGAGGGTAACGTGCGAAGTGCCGTAAGTATTGACATAGATGCCGACAGGACGGGCAACGCCGATGGCGTAGGACACCTGGATAAGAATTTCGTCGGCAATGCCGGCAGCCACCATGTTTTTAGCGATGTGGCGGGCAGCGTATGCCGCAGAACGGTCTACTTTCGAGGGGTCTTTGCCGGAGAAAGCGCCGCCGCCGTGGGCACCCTTGCCGCCATAGGTATCAACGATGATTTTACGTCCGGTCAGCCCAGTGTCGCCATGGGGACCGCCGATGACGAATTTCCCGGTGGGGTTGACGAGGAGGATGAGGTTTTTGTCAAAAAGGTTCTGCACGCGGCGAGGCAATTTTGCCTTTACGCGGGGCAGCAGGATGTCGATGATGTCCTTTTTTATCCATTCAACCATGGACTCGTCAGCTTTCTGCTGCGCCTCGATGGTGGGGTTGGCGGGTTTGATAAACTCGTCGTGCTGGGTGGAAATCACGATGGTGTGGATGCGCGCCGGCTTGTTGTCGTCGCCGTATTCGACGGTGACTTGCGATTTGGAGTCGGGACGCAGGTATTGCATCAGTTGTTTCTCCTTGCGGATTTGCGCCAGCTCGCGGAGGAGGAGGTGCGCCAAGTCGAGGGAGAGGGGCATGTAATTGTCGGTTTCATTGCAGGCGTACCCGAACATCATGCCCTGGTCGCCGGCGCCTTGCTCCATGGGGTCCTCGCGGACAACACCCCGGTTAATGTCGGGAGATTGTTCGTGGATGGCGGAGAGCACGCCGCAACTGTTGCCGTCGAACATGTATTCGCTCTTGGTGTAGCCGATATTGTTGATGACCTCGCGGGCGATGCGTTGCACGTCGACGTAGGTGTCGGTCTTGATTTCCCCGGCAATGATGGTCTGCCCGGTGGTCACCAGCGTCTCGCAAGCGACTTTCGCTTCGGGGTCGAAGGCAATGATTTTATCGAGTACGGCATCCGAAATCTGGTCTGCCACTTTGTCCGGGTGTCCCTCGGACACAGATTCTGAAGTAAATAAATAACCCATAATTTAATTGTTCGTTGATTGAATTACTAATTATGGGAAAGGCAATGGATGGTTGAATTTCAGAAGTTATGCGTTTTAGCAATTTTTTTTCTGTGGTTGCAATCAGCCAAATCTTTCCACAATGACGCGGCAAAGATAGGGATTTCATGTCCATATCTCCAAATTTCCGGCAGCGCAGATTAAACCCACCAATGCAACTTTTCAGTGCAAAAGAGCAAAAAATAATCTTTTTGGACAATCAAAATTCAAT
>CALUKF010000056.1 GCA_944321145.1 uncultured Odoribacter sp.
TATTATATTGGAATAGGATGACAATAGGTTTATAATAGGTTGAGAATAGGTTTATCTCTAAATGAAATGTAACTCAACTGTAAGTTAAGTGTAACTCAAATATAGCTTCTGAACCTGCCTTGCACCTGATTTACCGCTGCCGGAGGCAGGCTACCGCCTCCCGTAGCGGCACTTCCGGCGGTCTTTGAGGATACGGCGGAGGTAAAAGCGGCGGGCAGTCTCAGGCGCGACGCCATAGCGGTCGGCAATTTTGTAGAATGACAGCCCCGCCCGGCGCAGCTCCTTGATTTCCTCCTCGAAGGGAGAGAGCTTGCTGATGCCCATGCTTCCCTTGGGGCGACCGAGGACGACGCCTTGGGCTTTGCGCCGCGCCAACGCCTCGCGGGTGCGCTGGGAAATGAGGGTGCGCTCGATTTCCGCACAAAGCCCGAAGGCAAAGGCAAGCACCTGGCTGTTGATGGAGGAATCGAAACGATAGCCCTCCTTGATGCTGTAGATGGTGATGCCGCGCTCGATGGACTGGTGGATGATATTGATGATATTCACCATCTTGCGGCTGAGGCGGGAGACTTCCGTCACGATGAGCACATCGTCCTGCTGCAATTTGTGGAGCAGGATGCCCAATTCCCGCTCGTCTTCCTTCTTGGTGCCGCTGACGGTCTCCATGCACCAGAGGGTGATTTCCAAGTCCTGGCGGCGGCAAAATTTGAGCACTTCGCTCTTTTGGTTCAATACGGTTTGCTTATCCGTGCTCACGCGGAGGTAAGCGGCAACGACAGGGATGCCCTCCTGCCTGCTTTCAATGACATAATCAAACATAGCGATTGAGAATTATTGATTAGACGTTATACTGTTTTCCTATCGAAACAAATATAACAAAGTTGGGAGGGCTTCGGAAATCCGCGGCTGCCGCGGGCTAAGGGACGGGAGGAAGGACGGGGGCATAAAAAAGACTGCCCTCGTGAGGGCAGCTTTCCAAGTTTGTGGTCATTAAAAGTAGTATTGGTTATGTCTTTAAATATTCTTTCAAATTCGGGGTAATCCGTCAACGATTACGTTGCAAAACTATCAAATATTCTAAACAAACAAAACGTTTGCGGGAACTTTTTTGTGTTAAAAATGCAAACGCCTATCACAGAGCGTGTGAGGCGGAAAATGGGGAAAAGGGTAGAAATTCCCCACTGTTGTGGAATTTTTCCCCATTCCGGGCGTGGATTCCCGCCACAGGCGAAAGAGAGGATTTTATTTTTACAAAATTCATCCCGTGAAAGATGTTATATTTCAATCTCTTACACAAAGTGCGCCGTCCCAATACGGCACAGAGCGTTTTTCTGGCACGGTTTTCCCATTATAATGGGTAAAAAGCAATAGACCTTTAAAACATTGAGTCATGAAACACATTGGAAGAAACATATTGATAGCAGGAATTGTCGGGGCGGTCACCATTTTGGCGTACACGTTGAACGTAGTAGAGCCGACGGATTCCAAGCCGGAGAACATGCCGGCAAAGAAGAGCATGCAGAGCAGCATTGAGGCAACGGGCAGTGTGCCGTTCGTGCTGGGATGCGAGACTTACGAACCGGTGTCCAAGGAAGAACTGCCGCAAGAGGTGCGTTCCGCCATTGCTTCGCGGTATGTGGCATACGCCATCAGCAGCGTATTCAGAGACCATGAGGACAATTACAAGGTGATTCTCAAGAGCCAAAGCTCTAAAATGATTGCCTTCTACAGCGCCGATGGCGAATACTTGAAGCAGGAAATCGTGAAACCGGTACAGATTGTGGCATTAAATTAATGCATCTAGCATATAAAGTTCATAAATTGGGGTTATTTTAGACAGAGGGAGCGTCCTTGCGGACGCTCTTTCGCTTTGTATGTCAAGCCCCTTGTCCCGGCTCGTTGCCGCTCCAATTGATTTTCAGGGAGAGGCGCATGATGAGGGCAAGGATGGCGAAAAGCCCGATGCTTCCGGCGAGGAGGGCATAAGTCTCCATTTGTAGCAAGACATAGATGTAGGCATAGAGCAATGCCAGGAGGGCACCGATGAGCAAGGCTGTCCGCCGGAGCCGCAGCAAACCTGCCAGGTAGCAGACGAGCAGGGCGACGGTCATGAGGGCGGCAACGAGGTATGCCCAGGCAAACCCCAGGTACTCGGAGAGGGAGAGCAACAGGGTGTAGAACAGGCAAAGCGCCAAGCCCACGAGGAGGTATTGGAAGGGATGGATGCACTTCTTGCGGGTGACTTCCACGAAAAAGCAGATGACAAAGGTGAGGATGATAAAGAGGGAGGCATATTTCGCAGAGCGCGTCGCCTGCTGGTATTGCTCGACCGGCAGGAGCAAATCCACGCCGAAGAGGCTGAAACCGTTGCGGGCGGTAGAAGAATAGTCGTGCTTATTGTCGTAGGCAGGAGAAGCGTCATACGCCTCGGAGGCATCTTCGCGCAAGTTGTTTGTCTTCCAGTCGGAAGTGAAACGCTGGGGATAATTGCGGTTGAGGTTGAGCACCTGCCATTCGGCGGTGAAACCATCGGCAGTCACCTCGCGTTCCTCGGGAAGGAAAGCGCCATTGAAACTCGGCGTGGGGCAGTCGGACACGAGCCGCACACGGGTGGTCTTGCCGAAAGGAGTGAACTGCAAGGCTTGGGAGCCTTTGAGGTGCAGGCGGACGGCAAAACGCACGGTGTCGCCCGCCTTGAGGGCAGGCAGGGCAGCAGCCACGCCGGTGGAAGCCAGGCTGCCGGCAGGCAAGCCGGAATGGCATTCGAGGGGCGCGCCGCTCCAAGAGATTTCCACCTGCTCGCTGATGCCGCGGAGGTCGGAAAGCCCCATGCAAAATGATGCCTGCTCCCAAAGGTAGCGGCTGTCAGCTGCGGGCACGTCGGCAGCCTGCGGCAGGGTAAAAGTGCCGGTGAGTTCCAAAGGCGTCTTGTAGACCACCACTTCATACTGCCCGCGCCGGAGGGTCTGCGTCTCCACCGTGCCGGAAATGTCGAGCGTCTCGGGGAGGAGGTAAAGGGTCTTGCGGAGCTTCCGGATACTGGTTTTCTGCCGGTCGCCCTCGTAAGAAACAGAGGCGACCTCCTCCTCGAAGGGGATTTCGATGTAGGGACCTGCCACCACTTGGGCGTTGCTCCACTTGTCTTGCACCTCGCGGACGGCGTTTTCCGCCGTACGGACGCGTTCGTTAATCACCCCACGCACCATTGCCATGGGGATGAGCAGCAGGAGGATGAGCGCACCTATCAGGGCGATTTTCACGGACAACGCATTGCGTTGCACAAAAGACTGGCGGGCTGTGCCGCGCGGGTTCGGATAGTTTGTCTGTGTTTCCATAGTTGATTGAATTTAATTTGTAAAGTACTTTGTATTTCAAAGTTTATAGGTAAAAAAATATACACATCACGGAGTGTGGCTGTTTTTGAGGAACTCTTCGAGGGCGGCAAGGTGCTTTTGAAACGCTTCGCGCCCTTCGGGAGTAATGACATAAGCGGTATTGGGCTTGCGCCCGATGAACTGCTTCACGCTACGGATGTAGCCGGCTTCCTCCAGGCTGCGGGCATGACTGGCAAGGTTACCGTCGGTGACTTCCAGCAAATGCTTCAACGCAGAGAAATCCACCGACTCATTGACCATCAATACGGACATGATGCCCAAGCGAACGCGGTTCTCGAACGCCTTGTTGATATTTTGGAGATTCAGTTTCATGCCCTGCCGTTGTATTTAAACCGGAACCATATTCCATAGACAATGTGGAAAAGCCCGAAGCCCACCGCCCAGAACAGCAGGGGATGCGCCGGAACAAAAGCATCCGCCATGCCCAAAAGCAACTCGGCATAGCCCAGGTAGCGCGTGTTGGAATAGGTGTAGGCAGAGGCATTCACCAATGCCAACCCGTAGAACATCAACATAAAAGCAGAGAGCAGCCCGAAGTGCCCCTGCAGCATCGATGCGAGGCAAAGCATGCCTCCGGCAAGGAGCGGGAGGAAGAAATTCCACAGGAACCGGCGGACGGTGCGGTCGAACACCAGCCTTTGGAGCCTGCGCCGGGCTTCCCGGACACTCATCGCCGCCCCCGTCACGATGCAGAGCGCAATCAATCCGAGCGCCAAGCCCACCAGCGCAGGCAGGTGACGGAAATCGGCGGTGCAAATGCCACCGTCGCCATAGAGCAGGACGTAGGCGAATGCCGCCGCCAAGCAGGCGTAAACACCTATGACAATGGAGGATGTGCCACTGAGCGAAAGGAAGCGCGAGGAACTCTCCATGAGCTTCCGGATGTCTTTTAACGTATCGAGTGCTTCTTTGTTATCCATAGTATAAAGTACTTTGTGCTGCAAAGTTAAACAGATTTATGATTTCTGCAAAACATAAGGGGCAGTTTTTTTTCTATTTTTTATCTATTTATCTCGGGGCGATTTCGTAACTTCGCCAGATATTAGTAGAGGTAATATGCTTGATATAAATTGAGGAACTATGATGACAGCTAAGATATTGTTGGTAGACGACGACACGACTTTTTGCCTGATGCTGAAAACGTGGCTGACAAAGCGGGGGTTCAGCGTAGAGGAGGCATTTTCGTGCAAAGAAGCGGTGGGGAAACTGAAAAAGTCGGCGTATGACGTGGTGCTGACCGATTTGCGGCTGCCGGACGAGGACGGGTTGCAGGTGTTGCAGGAGGCAAAAAAACTGCTGCCGGGCGTGCAGGTGATTCTGATGACCGGGTATGCGGACATTTCCACGGCGGTGCAAGCCATGAAATTGGGGGCTTTCGACTATGTTGCCAAACCGGTGATTCCGGACGAAATATTGAAAAAAATACAGGAGGCGTTGGAGCACAAAGACCTGCCTGTGGAGAAAAAACAGGCGAAAAAAAGCAAGGGCTTGACTTACATCAAAGGGACGAGCCGGGACGCCGACAAGCTGTATGAATACATCCGCCTGGTGGCGCCGACGATGATGACGGTGCTTATTACGGGCGAAAGCGGGTCGGGCAAAGAGTACATCGCCCGCCTGATTCACGAGCAAAGCAACCGGCAGGCTGCCCCTTTCGTGGCAGTGGACTGCGGCGCCATCCCGAAAGACTTGGCGGCGAGCGAGTTTTTCGGGCATGTCAAAGGAGCTTTTACGGGGGCGGTGAGCGACAAAACCGGATATTTCGTACAGGCGAACGGGGGAACGATTTTCTTGGACGAAATCGGCAACCTGAGTTACGACGTGCAAGTGCAGCTGCTGCGCGCCTTGGAGGAACGGAAGGTGAAGCCGGTGGGCAGCAACAAAGAGATTGCTTTCGACGTGCGCATCATCTCGGCTACGAACGAGAACCTAGCGAAAGCCGTTGCGGAAGGCAGCTTCCGGGAGGACTTGTACCACCGCCTGAACGAGTTTTCCATCAAAGCCCTGAGCCTCCGGGAACGGAAAGAGGACATCCCCGTGTTTGCCAACCATTTCCTGGCTGCTGCCAACGAAGAGTTGGACAAGGATGTGATTGGCTTTGAGGATGCGGTGATGCGCGTATTCCGGGACTACAATTGGCCGGGCAACCTGCGGGAAATGAGGAACGTCGTGAAGCGTGCCACGCTGCTGTGCCAAGGGAATTTCATCAGCCTGGAGCACATCCCTTCGGAATTGTCAGAGCAACAAAGACCTACGATGGAGGACTTCGCCCTTAAAAAGGAGAAGAACGAAATGGAATTGATTCGCGAAGCCCTGGCAAAATGCAACAACAACAAGAGCGAGGCGGCACGCCTGTTGAAGATTGACCGCAAGACTCTCTACAACAAGATGAAACTATACAAGATGGAATGACGCCTTCAGGCGGGCGAGCAATTCCCCTGCTTCGCGGATGAGCCGCGTTGCCGTATCGTCGATTTGCTGCGGCGAAAGGTTTTCCTTTTCCGGATGTTCGAGCTGTTGCAGGCATTTCACAGCCTCTGCGGCTTCCAATTGGCGGAAGAGAGGCAGCATTTTGTGGGCAATGCGCGACACTTCCTGTGTGTCTTTGCGCCCGCGTGCGGCTTCCAGCAAACGGAGATGCTCCGCCGTTGAGGTCACGAACGACTGCAATATCTTTTGCAAGGCTTCGGGGTCATTGTCCGTGAATTGGAGAATGTTTTTCAAGGTATAGCCCTCGGTCGCCTGCCCCTCGGCTTGGGAAGCTAAAGGTCGGTCTGCTACTTTTCCCGTCAGTTTGCCAATGAGGCGAATCAAATCCGCCGTCTGGAAAGGCTTGGGCAGGTATGCCGTAAAGCCTGCCCGGTGGTATTCCTCCTCCGCCTTGTCGGAGTCTGCCGAAAGGGCGACCACCGGCAGCACGTCAAACCCCTCCCCCGGCAATGCCCGGATTTGGGCAACCAATTCAAAGCCGTTCATCTCAGGCATTTGGATATCGGAAAATACCATGTCGAAATGCCGCTCCTGCAACAAAGCGGGCACTTCCTTGGGATGCTCCGTCGTCGTGGCTTGAATGCCGTAATTGGCAAGGATATTGGCAGTCATGGCGAGCTGCAGTGGGTCGTCGTCCACGACCAGGACTGCCACGTCGCCGCTGCATTCCGGGCTTTCTTCCGGCACCGCAGGGGGCGGCACGGCAGCAGGGGCATGGGACACTGCCGCCTTTTTCAGAGGCAGGATGATGGTGAAGCAACTACCCTTCCCCGGCTGGCTCTGGAGCTTCATTTCGCCCCGCAGCAGGTGAATCAGCTTCAGGGTAATGGTCAAGCCCAAGCCCGTCCCCTCGATGGCAGAGTGGGACTTCAGGCGCGTGAATTCCTCAAAAATCAACTTCTGCTCCTCCGGAGTCATGCCCGAACCGGTATCCTCTATTTTCAGAATCAAGTGGCTGCGGTCTACGCTTAGGTTGGCTTTGAAGAAAATGCCGCCCTGCGCCGTGTACTTCACTGCATTGGAAAGGATATTCGTAACAATCTGGCGGATGCGCAGGGCATCGCCTTTATAGTCGCCGTCCAAGTCTTTGGAGAATTGCCCCTCCAGTTTCAAGGACTTCGCAGCGGCAAGCGGCATGAAATTGTCCGCAATTTCCTGGAAAAGGTGGCAAGGATTGAAGACCACCTCCTCCACCTGCATCTTGTTGTTTTCCAATTTCGACAGGTCTAAGAGGTTGCCGACCAACTGCAAAATGTGGTTGGAGGAGCCTTGCATGTTCTTCAGGAAATAGCGCTGCCGGTCGCTGATGGGGGTGCTTGTGAGCAACTCTATGTAGCCGAGGATGGAACTGAGCGGCGACTTGATGTCGTGCGTCACCGTCAGAATCATCTTTTCACGGCTCTTCAACAAAGAGTCAGCGTATTGGTTTGCCGTCTCCAGTTCCCGGCGGTAACGCTGGCTGCGGGAAATGTCGCGCAGGATGAAGAAAGTAAAAAACACCACCAGGATGAAGGCAACGACGGCAATCCAGGCGAAAATGCGTATCATGGTCGTCACCGTCTGCTCGCGGTTTTCCTGCTTGAGGGTGGCGGCATGGAGCTCCTCTTTCTCGTACTCGCCCAAAATACGCTTCAATTGGTCGGAAATCTCCGTGCTCTGCCGGATGAGGGCATACTCGCGGCGGTTGATTTGGCGGTTGATGTTCTCGTTGTGTTTCTGCACATTCTCCCAGGTCGCACGCAGGATGTTGACTACCGTATCCGTGTTGCTCAGGGCTTCGTTGTTATTCGTCGTGAGGGTGTCGTAAACGACATGGTAGGACGGAATGACGTTTTGCACCGTGTCCAGCTCCGTTTTGCCAAAGAGTCGCCTGCGCCTGCGTTCCGTAACGGTGTAGGTGGTATCCAGCGTCGTGACAAAACGGGAACGGACGGTGACTTCCTCCGTCAGGGTGTCCTTGCCGGACTCGATGCTGGCGATGGCTTGATTATAGAAGTCTTCGGGCACAAAAGTGTTCTTCACATAGACCAAGTCCTGCAAATTTTTCAACTTGTCACGCAGCAAACCGGCAATGGTATCCAGACGAAGCACCTGGTTCAATTGCGTGGTCAGGAAGCGCAAGGAGTCGATGTTCACCTCCGTCTCCTCCAGAATGGTGGCGTATTGGTGGAAATAAGAATTGGCTCCCGTCTGGATAAAAGCGTTGCTCAAAGTCTCCGCCTCATACAGGTTCGTTATCGTATTGCTGACAATGAAGAGTTTGCGGTTGGCGTCGCTGGCAGTTCCCTCGCTCAGGATGAGCTTGGTAATCTCCCTGTAAATCAATATTGTCGACAATATCGTCAGCAGGAACAGCAAGGCATATCCGCCAATGACTTTCAGCTTTGTGGTTTTAGAGACTTTCCGTTGCATAAGGTTTTGCTTTTTGCAAAGATACAAATAAAATAAAAACAGCCTCCTGAAAAAGAGGCTGTTTTGTGATCCCGTGGGGACTCGAACCCCAATCAAAGGAACCGGAATCCTTCATTCTATCCATTGAACTACGGAACCAATTGCACCGCAAAGGTAATAAAAAATGCGGTTCGTTCAAAAAAAGAAGGCTAAAAGTCGAAGATTTTTGCCTTCTCCTTTTAGCCTTATTGCTTTCCGTAGCGATTAACGGGTCGGCCGTTTCACACTACCATAGTTGACTCTCAAAGAATTGGCTTTACGCAATTCCTGTTTGATATCCGTAACGATACCCATCGTCACGCGCCTATCCACTTTCAGGTTATTCGTAATGCTATTCCTGTCTTCCTCTTTTCTTGCCTCACGTTCCGAAGCAACAAAAGCCTGGATTTCCTCTACACTTGCAAACTTGTCGTTCAACTGGATACGCGGTTCAGTACCGTATGCTGCCTGAAACTGGTCATTCGGTTTACCCACGTAGATATTGCTCACGAGCGATTTCTTTTCCAATTTCACGGTTTCGCTTGCCTGCGGCATCGTGTTTGCCACCAACAGGGAGACGTCGCGCATCGTCGTCGTCACCATGAAGAAGAACAATAACATGAACACAATGTCCGGCAGTGACGAAGTCGAAAGTGACGGAACTTCTTTTTTACCTTCTCTTTTAAATGTTGCCATTATTTGTTCCCTCCAATGTTTTTAGGTTCTGCTTCTGATACTGCCATCGGAATCACGTCCCGCACGGCTTCCTGCTGTTCCGGGGAAAGGTCGTTGAAGTCCTTGCCCCACTTCTCGTTAGCCTTCATGTTTCTCATCTCGTTATAAGCGGCAGTCAGCTGGTCTTGCACAGCAATGTACATCTCATAGGAAGTACCCTTGTCGCTCTGCAGGGAAACAATGCCCTTGGAAACCTCTACCGGTCCGAACATGTCAATGGTTTTCGTTTCCTTTTGAGGCAAATCCTCCCTGTTCTCAGGATTCAAAATAAATTCAATGGTCCTGTCTTTCAATGTAGAAACATCGGCTATCTCTCCGTTAATTGCCAACTGGTTGTTCCGGTTTACCAACACCTGCAAAATATTGCGTTTCGCATATTTCGGCGGATTTTGCTCCACATCCGGCTGGTAAGGCGGAAGTCTTCTGAACAAACCGGAATCCACATTCATAGACGTCGTCATCAAGAAGAACGTCAACAGCAAGAATGCGATATCGGCTGTAGAAGATGCATTGATTTCTGGAGTTTTCTTTGCCATATTCCTATCCTTTTAATAACTTTTGATTTTTCTGTAAATGCCGGTTCCAATGATAGCCAAAAACGCACCAGCCAACAAAAAATACATCGTATAAATCAACGTATCAGCCATAATCAAACGTCCGGGCACATTATCCGTACCATTGTATCCCGGAATATCCAGCGGGGTACCGTCAGACAAAGCATAAGCAATCAGGATGAGCACAAAGATAACGCCCAGACCCATAAAAGACTTCAATGCCTGTTTCGGACGAGTGAACAAGTTGATCAACGGGAAGATGATAGCAAGTATCACTCCGATAAAGCACAATATGTAACACCACGTCAACAAAGCTCCGGTGTAAACCGGCGTCGTATAAGATTGGTTAGGCACGTTCCCTCCAAACAAGAACATCCCGAATATCACCAAGGTTATAACGACCATGACGATGGTTAGTATTCCCAATAACTTCTTAATTTTCTCCATGGTTTAGTGTTTTTGGTTGTATTTGACGATCATATCCAACATGCTGACAGAAGCATCTTCCATGCTGGTTACAAGCCCTTCAATCTTTGCAATACAGTAGTTGTAGAACAACTGCAGGATCATAGCTACGATCAAACCACCGATGGTCGTAATCAAAGCCACCTTCATACCACCTGCTACCAATGCCGGGCTCATATCACCTGCTGCCTGGATTTGGTCGAACGCCATAACCATACCTACTACCGTTCCCAAGAACCCGAGTGACGGAGCGATACCGATGAACAAACCTACCCAAGTCAAACCTTTCTCCAACAGACCCATCTGTACAGAGCCGTAAGATTCAACTGATTTCTCTACCATTTCCACGCCTTGGTCATAACGGCAAAGTCCCTGATAGAAAATACTTGCCACCGGACCGCGGGTATTGCGGCAGAACTCTTTGGCAGCCTCAACACCGCCGTTGTTCAGCGTGTCCTCGAATTTCTTCAAGAACTTAGAGGTATTGATGTCAGCCAAGTTCAAATAAATTACGCGCTCGATTGCTACAGCCAAACCGAAAATCAAGCACAATGCAATCGGAGCCATCCAGAATGCACCACCCTCGATGAATTTCTGTTTGATGGCAGCCTGGAAAGACGTGCTCTCGATTTCCTCTTCGTCGATAGAGGTCGGGGTTGTAGGCACGCCTTCCGGTGTGACGCCACCCTCTTCCATGGTTGTTTCAGCTGTGGCAGCAACTGTCGTGTCTGCAGGAGTTGTACCAGTTGCGTCTTGCGCCATTAACTTTGATGCTCCAATAGTAAGCATTCCGAAAACTGCTATTAGTGCAAATAACTTTTTCATGATCTCTTTAAGTGATTTTTTAGTTTATAAATAATTAAAATTTAACTCTCTATTTTCTTTATGTTATTCATTCTCTTTGTTCTTTCATTTTATTGTTTCATTTCGACGCGCCAAATTACAAAAAAGAGTGTTAAGAGCCAATCCGATTTGAAGTAATTTCGCCCTTAATCGGCAGATTTAAGTATTTTTTCACGTCATCAACATCCTTATACTTATTCAGCAGGTACATCAGCTTGCACGCAGCCGCCTCCGTCGTGATGTCATAACCACTTGTCACACCGCAATTTATCATCCTCCGGCTGGTCTCATAACGCCCCATTTCCACCGCTCCTCCCCCACATTGGGTCACGTTATAAACCACGATGCCCAGCGCCGCAGCCTCCTCAATTTTCTTCAAAAAACAGTCATTGGTAGGCGCATTTCCCGCCCCGTAAGTCTCCAAAATCAGCCCCCGCAACCCCGGAGTGTGGATAATGGCGTCAATTAATTCCATGCGGATGCCCGGAAACAATTTCAGGATGGCAATATTCGTATCCATTCCCGTCTCGATTTGCAACGGTTCCACACGCGGCGTATAATCAATCGCACCATAATTATAATCGATATGGATGCCTATCTCTGCCAACGCCGGATAATTGAACGACTGGAAAGCGCTGAAACTTTCCGCATCCGCTTTCGTCGTCCGGTTCCCACGGAACAACCGTGCCCCGAAAAGGATGCAGACCTCCGGCACTACAGCCCTCCCCCCCATCTCGGCAGCGGCAATCTCCAAAGCGGCTATCAGGTTCTCCCGTCCGTCCGTCCGGATCGTGCCAATCGGCAACTGCGAGCCCGTAAACACCACCGGCTTGTCCAGGTTGTTCAGCATAAAGCTGAGCGCCGACGCCGAATAAGCCATCGTGTCCGTCCCGTGCAAAATGACAAAGCCGCAATACTTGTCGTAATTGCGGTAAATAATCTCGCACAGCTCTGCCCACATAGCGGGCTGCACATCCGACGAATCAATAATCTCAGGCAGGGTATAGCTGTCAATCCGGAAACTAAACTCCTTAATTTCCGGCACGGCTTTTGCTATCTGTTCAAAGTTGAACGGACATAGCGCCCCTGTCTCCGGGTCATTGACCATCCCGATCGTGCCGCCTGTGTATATTATCAATACCGATTTCTGTACCATACCATCAACTTCATACGTTTTCGGAGTGCAAATTAAATAAATTCATTGCATTTTTCGTAGTAATTTCCTCAATTTTTTTTGCCTCCACCCCAATTATTTCTGCAACCTTCTCTGCAATAATGGGAATGTAGCTGCTCTCATTGCGCTTTCCACGCTTCGGCACAGGCGCCAGATAAGGCGCGTCCGTCTCCAGCACAAGCGGCTCCGCCCCGATTTCACGCACCGTCTCCGCCATCCGGCTCCGCTTGAACGTCACCACCCCGCCGATGCCCAGCAAAAAACCCATCCCGACTGCCCGCCTCGCCTCCTCCGCACCGCCGGGGAAACAATGCAAAATCCCCTGCACCCCGCTATACCGCTCCAGCGACTCAAACACCTCCGCCAGCGAATCGCGCGAATGGATCACCACCGGCAAATGCGCCTCCCTCGCCATCCCCAACTGCCACTCCAGCGCCTTCACCTGCTCCCGCCAATACGTCCTGTCCCAATAAAAATCCAAGCCGCACTCCCCGATGCCGTAATACTTCCTCGCGCCCAGCTCCCGCTCCACCGCCGCCAGCTCCTCGCGGTAATCCTCGCGCACAGAAGTAGGATGCAGCCCTGCCAGCGGAAACATCATGCCCGGATACGCTGCCGCCGTGTCCAGCATCCGCCCCCTCGACTCGCTGTCGATGTCCGGCAAGACAATTTTCCCGCCTCCGGCTTCACGTGCCCGCTCCACCACCTCCGCCCGGTCCTCCAAAAACTCATTCTCGTAAATATGCGAATGCGTATCTATATACATATCGTCCTCCATGAAACAAAAAAACGTGCGCACATTGTGCGCACGTCTAAGAAATCATTTACCAACTTCGACTGATTATACGTGACCTTGAGCGCACATTGCCTCAGCAACTTTAATAAAGCCGCCGATATTAGCACCTTTCACGTAGTCAATCTTATCTCCATCCTTGCCATACTTTACGCAAGTATCGTGGATATCTTTCATAATTTGAGACAACTTCTGGTCAACCTCTTCAGCCGTCCAGCTATATCTCATTGAGTTCTGGCTCATTTCCAGACCGGAAACAGCCACACCGCCGGCATTAGCTGCCTTGCCCGGAGCAAAGCGGATGTGAGAGTTCAGATAGTGAACTGCCTCAGCCGTACATCCCATGTTGGAAGTCTCAACCACCATCTTGCAGCCGTTAGCCACCAACTGTTTTGCATCCTCTTCGTTCAACTCGTTCTGGATAGCGCACGGGAATGCCAAGTCGCATTTTACTTCCCAAGGCTTGTGTCCCTTCACGAACTTAGCGCCGAACTTAGCTGCATACGGCTCTACCACGTCGTTGTTGCTTGCACGCAACTCCAACATATAATCCACGCCCTCCTGCGTCAAGCCCTTCTCGTCATATACATAACCGTCCGGACCTGAAATCGTCACAACCTTGGCGCCCAGCTGAACCAACTTCTGTGCTGCGCCCCAAGCCACATTGCCGAAACCTGACAGACATACCGTCTTGCCCTTGATGTCCTCCCCGATTTCATGCAACATGTGCTGTGCGAAATACACCGTGCCGTAACCCGTAGCCTCCGGACGAACGCGGGAACCGCCGAACTCACGGTTCTTGCCAGTCAATACACCCACAAACTCATTGCGGATTCTCTTATACTGTCCGAACAGGTAACCGATTTCACGGCCGCCTACGCCGATATCGCCTGCAGGCACGTCCGTGTCAGGACCAATGTGCTTGCACAACTCAGTCATGAAGCTCTGGCAGAAACGCATCACCTCATTGTCTGACTTGCCTTTCGGGTTGAAATCAGAACCACCTTTGCCGCCGCCCATCGGCAGAGTCGTCAAAGAGTTCTTGAAAGTCTGCTCAAAGCCCAAGAACTTCAAGCCGCCCAGCGTTACAGACGGGTGGAAACGCAAACCGCCCTTGTACGGTCCGATGGCGCTGTTGAATTGTACACGATAACCGCGGTTAATCTGCACCTCGCCCTTATCGTCAATCCAAGGCACGCGGAACATGATAACGCGTTCCGGCTCTACCATCTTCTCCAAAATCTTATTGGCTTTGTATTTCGGGTTTGCCTGATAGACATCCCATACAGTTTCAACTACTTCTTCTACTGCCTGGTGGAATTCTGCTTCCCCCGGAGTTCTTGCCTTTAAGGCATCCATGAATTCTTTAATTTCTGGTCTCATCTGTATAATTTTTAATATGAGTTGTTCAAACGTTTTCCACCGCCAAAATTATCTATTTATTTGCGGATGCCAAATTTTTTCGATTAAATTTTTACTAATAAGCCGATTTTTCTTCCAAAATGAAACCTGCCTCGCTATCTTCCTCATTTCAAGGCATATTTTTGCCCCGGCAAAGCCGCCACCTTCCCCTCCAGCTCCAACTGCAACAACAACACCGCAAGCCTCCCCGCATCCAGCCCCGTCGCACGCGCCAGCTCATCGGCATGCACATCCCCCGACTTCCGCAACTCCGCCACCACTGCAGCCGCCCCCTCCTCCTCCTCCTCCTCCTCCGCAAACGCCAGCACCCCCTGCCTCGGCGCCTCCCGCCGCTCCGGATAACCCAACACGCGGGCAACATCCACCCCGTCCTCCACCAACGCCGCCACATTCTCCTTAATCAACCGGTTACACCCCGCCGAATACACATCCTCCGGCCTCCCAGGGAAAGCCATCACATCCCGGTTATACGACAACGCAATCCTCGCCGTCGCCATCGCCCCGCCCTTCACCGCCGACTCCGCCACCAGCGTCGCCTGGCACATCCCCGCCACAATCCGGTTCCGACGCAGGAAATTGCCCGGATGCACCGCCACCGTACACGGATACTCGCTCACCAGCGCGCCCCCCTCCCCCACAATCCGCTCCGCCAACTGCCGGTGCGCCGCAGGATACACAATATGCAGCCCGTGCCCCAACACCGCCACCGTCCGCAGCCCCTCCCTCAGGCTCGCCCTGTGCGCCGCCGCATCAATCCCATACGCCAGCCCGCTCACCACCACCGGACGGTGCCCCATCCCCCGCAACGCCTCCACCACGCTCCCCACCCGCTCCTGGCACCGCGCCGAAGCCCGCCGCGTCCCCACAATCGCCAGCAACCGCTCCTCCTTCCCCATCCTCAGCTCACCTATATAATATAGTACCATCGGCGCATCCCCGCACTCCCTCAGCAACGCAGGATACTCCCCGCCCGTCACGTCGCACACCCGGATGCCCCGCCTCCCCATCTGCTCCACCTCCGCCTTCGCCTCCTCCAACGCCCTCCGCCGGTCAAACGCCCCCGCGCTCACCCCCGCCTCCCTGCACGCCGCCTCCAGCCCCTCCCCGCTCTCCCGGAAAAACCCCTCCACGCCCCCGCACCGCTCCACCAACGGCACGCACACATTGCAATTCAACCGCGGCATCAAGCTCACCGCCACCTGGCACTGCACATAACTCTCCACATTCATATCTGAAAAATATTAGAAAACAACCCATTAACCATTATCATTCCCACTCCTTCATAAATTGTTCAAACGACTTTGTCCTTCCGGCTTTCATATCCTTCAGCCCTGCGTCGATGCCCGCAAGCACCTCCTCCTTCCTGATATACTCCGCCTCCCTCTCCCCTGCCAAATCCTCCATCAACCTCTCAGCCAGCCACTTCTTGTTGCTCTTCGGCAGCGGCTGCAAGTAAATCCACAGATTCTCCAATGCGACAGTTGTTTTCATAATCTCCCTCCTTTATTTAATAACGGTTCATATCCACAAAGATACGCAGAAAATCTTTCCCCACAACCTTTTGCGCCCGGAAAAATCCTCCCCCGCCAGCAGCCGCCCTTCGCCCCTCCATAGCCTGCATTTCCCCTATATTTCCCCATCATATCCCCCGTATTTAACTAATTAAACGATAATATAATACTATATCAAGTCTAATTCAAGTCTAATCTCGATTAGAGAAATACAATGGATTATTTGGAGATTACTAAGAAATTATTTACTTTTGTATGCCGGAGATGGCGGGGAAAGGCAGGCGAAGGGACGGCGAAATGTTGAATTAAAAAAGAGAAGACTATGGCAGTTGTTACACCGGGAATGCCAGGCGAACTGGCTGGGAGATTGGGAAATGTGATTTATTACACCGTAAACGGGCAGCTCAGGGCTCGGAAGAAGCCGGGCAGCGTAAAGAACCCGCGCACGCCTAAGCAGACGGCGCAGCGCATGCGGGTGAAAGG
This sequence comes from uncultured Odoribacter sp., assembly GCA_944321145.1. Classification (GTDB taxonomy): domain Bacteria; phylum Bacteroidota; class Bacteroidia; order Bacteroidales; family Marinifilaceae; genus Odoribacter. Next base: position 16,296 of record CALUKF010000056.1, read on the forward strand.
CATCGGGGCATTGTTCCGCTCGCTGGACATTCCGCTGCGCTGCGTGTGGAACCGGCTGGCGGAGGGCTTGCCGAAAAGCGGATACAATGTGTTCATGAACAGGAATATCCATTCGCTGAACGAGGAGGGGCAGATTGCCAACCCGGCGCAGTTCCTCGTGACGGACGGCGGGCGGCGGACACCGGAGTGGGTGACGGGGGAATGGACGGAGGACGGGCGGATGGCTATCACCTGGGACACGACGGCGGGCGAAGAAATCAACAGCCGGAAGGACCGCCTGGTGATTGTCACCCAAGGATATTATGCGCCCTTCTGGATGGTCATGACGCTGGTGGCAGAGGAGACGGCGGCAGAACGGCATACGGGGCAGTACGTCTGGACGCCGACGGACAAGATGAAGGAGGCGCAGGTGTACGGTTTCTTCAAGAATTTCGACGGGGAAGTGTCGAAGAGCTTCTATTTGGGAGAGTTGAAGATGAAAGATTAACGATGAACGACGAACGATTAACGATGATGAGAGGGCAGGTGGTTTTTACACGGGATGCGGCAGGGGCGCTGGGGCGGATGCTGGAGGGGACGGCGGAGGAGGAGGTGTATGTGCTGGCGGATGAGAACAGCCGGCGGTGGTGCGTGGGGAGGCTGGGGCTGGAGGGGGTGCCGGAGGCGAGGCGGCTGGTGATGGCGGCGGGGGAAGGGGCGAAGTCGCTGGAGACGGCGGCGAGGGTGTGGCAGTGGCTGTCGGAGCGGGGGGCGCGGCGGGGGAGCGTGCTGGTGAATGGCGGGGGCGGGGGGGTCACGGGCTTGGGGGGATTCGCGGCGTGGTGCTTCAAGCGGGGGGTGCGGCACATCAACGTGCCCACGACGCTGCTGGCACAGGTGGACGCGTCGGTCGGGGGGAAGACGGGGGTGGATTTCAACGGGCTGAAGAACGAGGTGGGGACGTTTGCCGAGCCGGAGGGGGTCGTGGTGGACAACGGGATGCTGGCAATGCTGCCCCGACGGGAGGTGCTCTCGGGGCTGGCGGAGATGGTGAAGCATGCGCTGCTGGACAGCGGGGAGCATGTGGAGGAGGTGCTGGCGGCAGACTTGGCGGATGTGGCGGGAGCGGGATTCCTCGGGCTGATTGAGCAGTCGGTGGCGGTGAAGGCAAGGTTTGTGCGCCAAGACCCGAAGGAGGGGGGATGGCGGCGGGCGTTGAACCTCGGGCACACGGCAGGGCATGCCATCGAAAGCGCCGCCCTGCAGAGGGGGGAAGCTGTGACGCACGGCGAGGCGGTCGCCCACGGGCTGGAGGCAGCGTTGTGGCTGTCAGTGCGGAAACGGGGTTTTGACGCCAGGCTGTACGGACGGGTGCGGGAGTTTGTCCGCAGGACGTATCCCCGTTGCGAGGCAGCGGCAGAGGGGGATGCGCTGTATGCGCTGATGCTGCACGACAAGAAGAACGAGCGGGCAGGGGTGAATTTCACGCTGCTCCGTGCACCGGGAGAGCCGGAAATCAATTGTTACTGCGAACGGGAGGAAATCCTGGAAGCGTTAAAAGAAATCGGATGACATGAAACGGACGAAGATGCCGACGTTGGAGATTGAGGGCAAAGTAGCCCTGCCTGCCTCGAAGAGCCTATCGAACCGGGCGTTGGTGATGAACGCACTCGCGCCGGTGAAAGCGGAGCTGCGGGGATTGGCGGAATGTGACGACACACGGGTGATGCAGGAGGCGTTGCGGCTGAAGGAGGGGAGAATCGACGTGGGGCAGGCGGGGACGGCGATGCGTTTCCTCACGGCACTGCTGGCAGGGACGCCGGGGACTTGGACGCTGGACGGCTCGGCACGGATGCGGGAGCGTCCCATCGGCATCCTCGTGGACGCGCTGAACGCGCTGGGAGGAAAGGTGGAGTATGCGGGGAAGGCAGGATATCCGCCCCTGCGCATTGAAGGGAGGGAGCTGCCCGGCGGGAAAGCGGAAATGGCGGCGGGCGTGAGCAGCCAATATGCTTCCGCCCTGATGATGGCTGCGCCCGTGATGCAAAGGGGGCTGAGGCTGCGGCTCACGGGGAGGGTGGTCTCGATGCCTTATATCCGGATGACGGAGCGGATGATGGGGGAGTTCGGGGTGCGCGTGGAGAAGGAGGGGGAGTGGATTTGCATCCCGAGGCAGGAGTACCGCCCGCCACGGGTGTACGAGGTGGAACGGGACTGGACGGCGGCGTCCTATTTCTATGAGTTGCTGGCAACGATACGGGGAGGGAGGATTTGCCTCACGGGGCTGCGGCGGGAGAGCCTGCAGGGGGATGCCGGGCAGGCGGAACTGTGGGAACGGCTGGGGGTGCGGACGCGGTTTGAGGAGGAGGGGGCGTGGATTGAGCGGGGGGAGGGCGGAGGGGGGGGGGGGGGGGGGGGGGGGGGGGGGGGGGGGGGGGGGGGGGGGGGGGGGGGGGGGGGTG
>CALUKF010000057.1 GCA_944321145.1 uncultured Odoribacter sp.
CTCATCCGGGTAACATGATGAAAGAATGGATGATGAAGGTTTTGTATAAACATTTGAAGGAAAACGGATTAATTTAATGAGTTATGGATTATTTGGAATATAGAGGTTATAAAGGTTCTATTGAATATAGTTTAGCGGACAAATGTTTTGTCGGGAAAGTGCAAGGTTTAGGCAATAAAGTCCTGATTCTTTACGAAGGCAATACCATAGACGAACTCCGCAAAGATTTCGAAGAAGGCATAGATAGTTACCTTGAAGGTTGCAAAGCCGATGGCGAAGAACCGGTGAAACCTTACAGCGGGAAACTTAACCTTCGCATGCCCTCTGAGCTTCATGCCCGTGTGGCTGCCTTTGCCGCCAGTGCCGGGACGACTATCAATGAGTTCATCAACCGTGCCATCCGCCACGAATTGGAGCACGAATGCGCCTTGTAGCCCCGTGCTTCGCCTGCCGTGCTGAATGTCCCGGCAGGGGGATGCCGGCGCATGTCCCCTTGGGGAGCGGGCAGGTAAAAAATATTGCCGCCTGCTGCCTTAAAAAGTCTGTATAAATTTGCAGAAGTCCAGATTTTGCCTTATCTTTATCAAAATTTAAAAATAAAGTAGCGGCAGGGAATGATAAATCTTTTAACACTACAATTATGACAGGTAAAAAAAATGTTCCGGCAAGTGCCGGACATCCAATGCCGCCACAAGGAAGACGGTATTTTCATTAGAATACAGGACTATTATCGCAAAATTTTGTATGAGGATATTTTATGGCTTGAATCTTCAGGTCATTATACCTCCGTGTGTATGCGCGGCAAAGGGAAGGTTTTGGCTTGTGCGGACTTGAAACGTTTGCACGCCCAATTGCCTGCCTCGCGCTTTGTCCGCGTGCATAATCGCTATGTGCTGAATGTTTTTGAAATTGAACTCTTTTTCGGAAATACGTTAAGGATCCAAGGGCAGGACTTCCCCATCGGGCGGACGTTCCGCAAAGATGCCTTGGCGCAGCTTAATATTTTGGGTGTTCTTCCCGAAAGTCATTTGCCGTCAGCGACGGAATAATTCTTTTTTTAATTAGCGGCCTGCCGCTGCCTTTTCCGGGGCAAATGCCGTCTTGCCCCAAGGCAATTCAGGGGCTGTTCAGCAATCAACTTAGGTTCAACTCAGGTTCAATTCAGGTTCAACTTTGGTCGGAGGCGGATGCCGGACGGGGTTGTTAGGGAGGTGTACCTTTTTTGTCCTTTGTGCAGGATGCCTTTCCCCTTGTTTTTCTGTTCCTGCTTCGCGGGAAAATGCCCGGAGGGGGCTTTTTGCCGTTCATGTGCCGGTTTGTGCCGTTTAGGAAGTTATTTTGTCGTTTGTGAAAATTAATTGCCTGTCTGTGAGTGTGAAAGTACTTTTGCTCCCGATATCGATATCAAGAGTATTAACTTTTTAAAATGAAAGATTATGGCAAAATCAACCAATGAGATTCGGGGACGGTGCGGCAATCTGATTTTCTACCGAGGAAAGAAGGAGACCTTGGTGCGTGGCACTTCCTTGAAGTTTAATTTTCCGGACACGCCGGCACAGCAGGCGGCACGGAAACGCCTGCAAGCAGCCATGCGGTTCTACCAGCGGCTGAAGCAGACGCCGCTCTTGGAGGCGTGGCGCGTGGCGGCGGCGGAGACGACGGCGAACCGCTATACGCTGTTTATGAAGGCGAACATCGACGTGTTCAACGAGCAGACGCTCGCCGACCCCGCCGCGCTGCAAATGACGCTGGGGGCGCTGCCGCGGATGAACCGGCTCGAAGCCGTGAGGCTGGACGACGGCGGCGCGCTCCTGACGTGGGAGAACAGCCTCGGCGAGGAGCATGCGGGGATGGACGACCGCCTGTGCGTTGCCGCCCTCTTTGCGGGACGGCTTTATACGCCGCAACTCTTGGAGACGGACGGCGCACGGAGGCGCGACCGCCGCGCCCGCATCAGCCTCGGCGGCTCGGAAGGACGGGAGGCGCATCTCTATGCGTTCTTCGCGGCGCAGGACGGCAGCGCGTATTCGCCGAGTTGTTATGCGCATCTCAGAGAGGAGGGCAGCCTATGAAAGGGATTGTCGAAGCCGTGGCAGGGGTGGTGGAACGCCTCTCCCTGTCGTCCGCCGAGAAGAAGCGGCTGGAGAAGGAGCTGACGGATGCCGTCGTGGAGTATGAACGCCTGCGGGTGGAGCAGCAGGGCACGGTGGTGCGCTGCGAGGTGGAGGGCAATTGGCTGCAACGTTCGTGGCGGCCGCTGGTGATGCTCGCGTTCGCGGCAGTGGTGCTGGCGGGCATGTTCGTGGACTTGCCGATGCTGGAGGATTCCTCGCGGTTTTGGGATTTGCTTGAAATCGGGCTTGGCGGGTATATTGTCGGACGTTTCAAACTCAGGAAATGAAGCTCGTGAACCATCGTTTGGCAGGCGCGGAGGTGCAGCACCTCCCCTGCCCGAAGAACCGCCGCAAGTTGCTGGCTGCGGAGATGATTGTGCTCCATTATACTGCCGGGGCAAGCGCCCTGTCGTCGGCGCGGTGGCTCGCCCGCCCGGACGTGAAGGCTTCCGCCCACGTGGTCATCGCGCGGGACGGCGGGGTCATCCAGCTGGTGCCTTTCGACACGGAGGCATGGCACGCCGGGACAAGCAGCTACGCCGGGCGCAAGGGGCTGAACCGTTATTCCATCGGCATCGAGCTGGACAACCTCGGACGGCTGGAAATGCAGGACGGGATGTTCTTCGCCGAGTGCGGGCGCGTGGTGGAACCGGAGGACGTGTACGTGGACGATTCCACGCCCGTGCCCACGTTCTGGCACCGCTACACCGGGGCGCAGAAGGAGCGGCTCCGGGAGGTGTGCCGGCTGCTGGCCGCCGCCTATCCCGTCCGCCACATCGTGGGGCATGCGGACATCACGGACCGCAAGCAGGATCCCGGCCCGGAAATCATGGCGCTCGTGCGCCCGAATCTTGAAAAAGAACTATCATTAATCGTTAATCATTAATCTTTAATCAAATCAAAAATTATGGCAGAATTTAATTCTTATTTGTTAGGGAAAGCATCAAAATCAGTAGGCAACGTGACCCTCTTCTACACGAGGGCGAAGAACATCGCGCGGGCGAAGATATTCCGCCGCAAGGACACGGTCACCCCGGAAATACTCACGCAGCGGGCGAAGCTGGGTATCCTCTCGAAGGAAGGCAGGCGCATGCTGCCGGTCATCCGCAAGGGTTTCGTGGGCGTGGGGAAAGGCTCGCCGTCGAATGCCTTCGTGCAGCTGAACATGGACGCCGTGGAAGTGGACGGCGACTACAATGCCACGATTGACTACCCGCAGCTGCGGGTGGCGTCCGGCATCCAGATCACGCCGAAGGTGACCGCCACCTTTGATGCCGAGGGGCAGCAGTACTCGTTCGTCGTCGAGGCGCAGGACGAGGAAGAGGGCTTCGCACTGACGGACGACAAGGTGTACGCCGTGCTCTATGAGTCGGAGTTGAAGCGCACGCGCATGGTAGACCTCGGGACGCGGGGCGGAGCCGCCACGCAGCCTTACTCCCTGCCGGAGGATTGGGACGCCGCCAACGTCCACCTCTACGCCTTCGCCACCACCGCGAACGGCCGCGAGGCTTCCGACAGCGTCTACCTCACGGTAGGCTAACCCCCGCCGCTGCCGCAGGGCTTCCCCCTGCGGCATAGCGGCATGGCAAACCGAGGGGCTGCCCGGCAATAGCGCAGGGCAGCCCTTGTATTTTATAGCGTTTCCACGACGTGGGAGATGTTTTCAAAGCAGGAGACGTAGTAGATGGGGATATAGGTCACGCTGTTGCGGGTGAAGACTTCGCGGTTGTTGGATAAGACGTAGGCGCGGCGGATGTGGTATTCCGGGAGGGAGAGGAATTTGTCGAGTGCGCTGTGGACGGTGTAGTCCTTGCCCGATTTGACTTCGAGGGGGATGTTGGAGAGGTGGTCGGGGTCGTCAATGAGATAGTCGACTTCGCCATTTTTTTTGTTGTCGTAGTAGTAGAGGCTGTAGCCGTGCGCCCGCAGTTCCTGGGCGACCACGGTTTCATAGACGGAGCCGAGGTTGATGCTGTTGAGGTCGGCCATGACGGCGCGGATGTTGTTGCGGTAAAAGATGCCCGAAAGTATGCCTACGTCGTTGAGGTAGAGCTTCAAGAGGTTTTTGCCGCTGTTCTCCGCGAGGGGATAGGAAGGCTTGCTGACGGCTTTGGCTTCGAGGGCGACGCCTGCGGAGATGAGGTAGTCGAACTCGTCGAGGTAGTCGTCGGCGCGTTTCCACGCCTTGTTTTCAATGTCCTTGATGACGATGCGCTTTTTCTTGTTTTCGAGGTTGGAGGGGATCATGTCGAAGATGCGGCGTATTTTCAGCCTTTTGCCGTGCTCCTCTTCGTATTTGGAGGCATCGATGCCGTAGAGGTCATGGACTTCTTGCTGTATGCGCCTGAACTCGATGATGTTGCGGTTCTCCACGTAGGATTGGACGGCTTGGGGCAGTCCGCCTACGAGGAGGTATTTTTTGAAGTAGTCGAGCATTTTGGCATGGAGGGCTTCCGGCAGTGGTTGGTCGGCGTGGAAGTTCTCCCGCATGGCGGCGGTCACGCTTTCGCCTACGCCGTTGGCGTAGAGGAATTCCTCGAAGTCCATCGGGTACATGTGTTCGATGCTGAGGCTGCCGATGGGGACGGACTGGGTGTTTTTCAGGGTGATGCCGAGTTGCGAGCCGCTGGCGATGTAGGTGTACCTGCGTTCCCGCATGAGGAATTTCACGAGCGTGAGGAGGTGGTCGTAGGCTTGGATTTCGTCGATGAATACCAACGTGGAGGCTCTGTCCTGCATTTTGTCGCCGGCGATGGCACTGAGCGCGAGGTAGAAGTCGTGGGTGGTTTTGGCTTCGGCAAAGATCCGGTCGCCCATTTTGTCCTCTTCCATGTTGATTTCAATGTAGTTGGGGAACAATTGCTGCCCGACATGGCGGACAATGTAGGATTTCCCGATTTGCCGTGCCCCGTCAATCACCAGTAACCTGTCGGAATCGGAGGACAGGTACTCTTGTATCCGTTTGCTGATTTTTCTGTATAACATGCGTAATCGTCTTTTGCTCAGGCAAAGATAAGGCTTTTTTCTCAAACGAGGTGCGTTTTCCTATAAAAAAGAGGGGCATTTAGGTGCGTTTTCCTATGATTTTGCCCCGCAAAAAGGTGCGTTTTCCGACGACGCGGCGTGTCAAGTGCCCGACAGGACGACTCATTTGTAAAATTATGCAAATTGAATAATTGCATTTACAATAAAAGCGGTGCGGGCAGATAAAAAATGGATGCGCCGGCGGGGCGCATCCATTTGTTTTGGAGCCTGGTGGCGGAGGGGATTACGCTTTCTGGGTGAATTCCAGGGCGTATTCGCGTCCGGCACGGAGGCCTTTGAGGTTCATTTCCACGATGTCCTCGCCCTTGCGGGAGAAGATGGCACGGATGCCGTCTTCGAGGTATTCAAACGGTATCTCGATGAAGGGGGAGGCAGCGCCCAGCATGACAAAGTTGCTGGCACGGACGTTGCCTGCCTTGTCCTTGGCAATGGTGTCGGCATCGATAATCACGTGGTGGGGCAGTGCCTGCAGGGTCTTCATCACGACCTCGGTATCCGGGTAGTTCGGAATGTTGATGAAGGGTGTGGAGTTGGTCACCACGTAGCCTCCTTCGCGCAGGAAGGGCAGGTAGCGCAAGGCTTCCATCGGCTCAACGGAGAGGATGATGTCTGCCGTTCCCTTGGCAATCAGGTCGGAGAAGATGGGCTTGTCGGAGATGCGCATGTAGGACTGCACGTCGCCGCCCCGCTGGCTCATGCCGTGGGTTTCCGCCTGTTTCATGTATAAATTGTTGGTCAGCGCTGCTGAACCCAGTGCGGCGGCGATAGACAGGATGCCCTGTCCGCCGACGCCTGCTAATATCATGTCTGTTTTCATAATTCTTTCATTAATCGTTGGTGCTTACTTTTTATTCTTTTTGGCATCGCGTGCGGCTTTCTGGATGCAGATGCGCCGAGGGATGATGACGGATACGCCTTTGTATTCCACTTCTTCACGGATGATGCGGCAGAGTTCTTCGTGGTTCTTCGGCACGGGCATCATCACGCGGATGTGTTCCGGCTCTACGCCAATGCCCCGGCAGATGGACTCGATTTTGCCCAGGGCGGAGGATTCCTGCCCGCCGGTCATGGAGATAGACTCGTTGTCGGAGATGATGACCGTGATGGGGGTCTTCTCGTTCACGGCATCGAGCAAGCCGGTCATGCCTGAGTGGGTGAAGGTGGAGTCGCCGATGACTGCCACAGCGGGGAACAATCCGGCATCGCAAGCGCCTTTTGCCATGGTGATGGATGCGCCCATGTCTACCGTGCTGTTGATTGCCTGGAAGGGGGGCAGCGCGCCGAGGGTGTAGCAGCCTATGTCGGCAAATACGCGGCCTTCGCCATAGGAAGCGATGACTTCGTTGAGGGCTTTGTAGACGTCGCGGTGGCTACAGCCGTTGCAAAGGGCAGGTGGGCGCGGCATGACGATTTCGGGCACGGGCGCGCCTTCGGTGGTCGGGAAGCAGAGGGCTTTTGCCACGAGGTCGGGGTTCAGTTCGCCGTCACGCGGCAGGGAGCCGTCGAGGCGTCCGAGGATGTTGGTGTCGCCGGGGTAGCCTTTCAGCATTTCCTCCACTACGGGATAGCCTTCTTCGAGGACGAGGATTTGCTTGCATTCGCGTTGCAGGCGTTTGATCATCTTGCGGGGCAGCGGGTATTGGCTGACCTTCACGACGGGGTATTTGCAATTGCCGCCGAATACTTCCATGAGGTAGTTGTAACCGATGCCACAGGCGATGATGCCCAAGGACTTGTCGTCACCGTCGATGTAGCGGTTGAAGGGGGATTGCTCGGAAGCCCGCACGAAGTCCGGCTGTTTTTCCAGCAGGATTTTGTAGCGCCGTTTGGCGATGGCGGGCAGGAGCACGAACTGGCGTTTGTCTTCCGGCAGGTGGAGGTGGTTTTCGGGGATGCCCTCGAACGTCTCAACGCCTGAGCGGGAGTGTGCCAGACGGGTGGTAATGCGCATCAGCACGGGGCTGCCTACGGTCTCCGACAAGGCGAAGGCGTAGCGGGTGGCTTCGTAGGCTTCCTGCTGGTTGGACGGCTCAAGCACGGGAATCATGGCGAATTTGCCATACACGCGAGAGTCTTGTTCGTTCTGCGAGGAGTGCATGGAAGGGTCGTCTGCTGCAGTAACAACCATGCCGCCGTTTGCGCCGGTGATGGCTGCGTTCATGAAACAATCTGCCGCCACGTTCATGCCTACGTGCTTCATGCAGACGAGGGCGCGTTTGCCGGCGTAGGACATGCCGAGCGCCGACTCCATGGCGGTTTTCTCATTTGCCGCCCACGCACGGTGGACGTTGCGGGCGATTGCCTCTTTTGAGTTTTGGATGTACTCAGTGATTTCTGTCGAAGGGGTTCCCGGATAAGCATAGACTCCCGAAATACCGCTGTCAATTGCACCTTGGGCAATTGCTTCAACACCTAATAATAGCTGTTTTTGCATCATCTGTTTTGTTTTATTGATTTCTATTCCAATGTCGAAAAAATATATTGTCCGGCGGCATTCCTGCCCGCCGGAAACGCAGATACACTTTTAATCACAGCCCCCAGCGGAACTTGAGGGCGCCCATGATATACGCTAATACAAAGTAGTATTCGCTTGGGTTATACATAATTGCGTCTCTTTATGTTAGAACGTTTGCGAAGGTAGGGAGATTCTGCGACATTTCCAATATTTCGGAGGATAAAAATCACTAAAATTTTTGCTCTTGCTTTTCTACCTTATTTATATAGGGGACGGGGGAGGACGCCTGGGGTTGAAAGTTTATTAATTCGTATTATTTCGGTAACAGTTTTGTAACAACTATTAAATTCCTTTGCGGTGTAAATAGCTCAATCAATTTAATGAATTGTTTTACGAATAGAAAAAAGTTATGAGAAGATTGAATTTTATTGTGTTCTTGATGGTTATGGCAGGGGTGGCTTGTTTCTCTTGCCTGGAAGCACAAGGACAGGAAAGGAACGGAACACTTCGGGGACGTGTGTATGACGTGTCGGGACAGACGTTGCCCGGAGCTACGATTTATTTGGATGAGACCCAGAGCGGTGTGGTGAGCGACGTGAACGGTTTCTATTTATTGACCAAGGTGCCTGCCGGGCAATACCACCTGCGCGTGAGTTATGTGGGTTATGCGGCACAGACCGTGACGGTGGAGGTCAAGGCAGGAGAGACCCTTGAGAAGGACTTCCGCCTGAAAAGCGAGTCCAAGCAGTTGGATATGGTGGAAGTGGGTGGCAGTTTCCAAGGCTACCAGCGTGCGACCAACTACCGCAAGAGCAGCCTGAACCTGCGGGACGTGGTGTCAGCCGACCAGGTGGGACGCTTCCCGGACGCGAACATCGGGGATGCCATGAAGCGCATACCCGGCTTGAACGTGCAGTATGACCAGGGCGAAGCCCGCTTTGGACAGATACGGGGTACCTCGCCGGACTTCAGCTCCGTGACTATCAACGGCAACCGCTTGCCGTCGGCAGAGGGCGACATCCGCAATGTGCAGTTGGACTTGATTCCTGCGGACATGATTCAGACCATTGTAGTGAACAAGGTGGTGACGCCGGATATGGACGGCGACGCCATCGGTGGCTCCGTGAATTTGGTGACAAAGAGTTCTCCTTCCAAGCGTGTGTTGAGCGCAACTGTCGGGACAGGGTTCAACCTGATTTCCGACCGCATGCAGGCAAATGTGGCTTTCACATACGGCGACAACTTCTTTAACAACAAGTTGGGATTGATTCTTGCCGCTTCTTACCAGAACAATCCCATCGGTTCGGACAATGCCGAGTTTGAATGGACCAAGGATGACAATGGTAACGATTATGTGATGGATTACCAAGTGCGCCAGTATTTTGTGCAACGCGAACGCCAGAGCTACTCCCTGTCGTTGGATTACCAATTCAACCTGAACCATCGCATCGGTTTCAAAGGAATTTATAATCATCGGAACGACTGGGAAAACCGCTTCCGCCAGAATTTGAAGGATTTGGATGAAAACGGCTTGGCAGAGGAAGTGGTGTTTGAAACCAAATCCGGCACGTGGAAGGATGCCCGCCTGGAACGCCAGCGTACCATGGACTTCGCGTTGAACGGCGAACACTTGTTTGGGACGACCCTCCTGAACTGGAACCTCTCATACGCCAAGGCTACGGAGTGGAGACCCGATGAACGCTACATTGCTTTCAAGAAAGAAATGGTGCAGTTTACGCCCGATTTGAAGGATTTGCGCACGCCCTATATGATACCGCAGAACGAGGCTGACATGGTGTTGGGTGCCGCTGCCGGCTATGAGTTGGATGAATTGACCGAGCAGCAGGAGGACATCACTGAGGATGACATCAAGGGAAGCATCAACCTGAATATCCCGCTCCGCATGGGCAGCAAGGTGAATTATCTGAAATTCGGCGGGAAAGTGGTGGCAAAATCCAAAGACCGTGATTTGGAATTCTATGAATACACTCCGCTGGATGAGGATGCTTTCACTGCCGAGGCTTTTGAACATTTGAAAGACCAGACCCGTTCGGATTTTTATGCCGGTGACTATAAAGCAGGTACTTTCGTGGACAAAGAGTATCTGGGAGACCTTCCTTTGAACGACAGCAACATTTTTGAGAAGGAGGAGAACAAGGAAGAGCTGAGCCCGATGTTCGAAGCGCACGAGACCGTGTCTTCCGGTTACATCCGCTATGACCATACGTTCAGCAATGCTTTCCAAGGGATGATTGGCGTGCGTCTGGAAAATACCCATTTGAAATACCAGGGCAAGCGTCTGGACATCATTGAGGACGAAAATACCGGCGATGAGACCATCTCCTTGAGCGATACGCCGGAGGAAACGGACAGCTACTTGAACGTGTTGCCTTCTGTGTTGTTCAAATACGACGCAACGGACGCATTGAGTTTCCGCCTGGCTTACACCACGACGATTGCCCGCCCGAAATATTTTGACCTCGTGCCCCATATTAGCATGGAAAGGAAGGACGGCGAGACGAAACTCTCCGTGGGCAACCCCGAATTGGATGCAACCTATTCCCACAACATTGACTTTGGCGTGGACTATTCTTTCCCCTCGTTCGGTATGGTGTCCGGCGGATTCTACTACAAGAAAATCAATGACTTCATTGTGACGCAGGAATTCAGGGATGGCGAATACAATGGCATTAAATTTGATGAGATGGATCAACCGTTGAATGGCGGCAAGGCTAATTTGTGGGGCTTGGAGTTCGCTTGGCAGCGTGACTTCGGGTTTATTTGCCCGGCTTTGAGGTACTTCGGCTTGTATGCCAATTACACTTACACGCATTCCAAGATTACCGATTTCCAATTAGACCGCGAGGATGAGGAAGGCAATGAGTTGGTTGACGAGGATTTGCCATTGGCAGGTTCGCCGAAGCATTTGGCAAATGTTTCCCTCTATTTCGAGCGCAAAGGCTTGAATCTCCGTGTGTCCTACAATCATGCAGGCGACTTTATCGACGAGTTTGGTAGCAAACCCTCTGAGGACAGCTATTATGACAAGGTGAATTACCTGGATGCCAATGCCAGCTATTCTTTCGCGAAGCATTACACCATCTATGCAGAAGCCAACAACCTGCTGAACCAGCCCTTGCGTTACTATCAGGGAACAAGCGATTTGACGAAGCAGATGGAGTATTACGGACCGAAGTTCAACATCGGATTGAAAGTAAGTTTTTAATTAATAATCGAAACAAGTGAATGATATGAAGAATTTATTGCTACTGTTTATCTTTCTGCTCTCTGGAGCGCTGGGCGTAACCGCCCAGCCACGGGAGCTGACTGAAGAGGAAATGGATGACCGTTTCAACTTCTACATTGCGAATGATTTAGGGCGGAATGGCTATTACGACCAGAAGCCGATTGCCGAGCGGATGGGGGAGATGGAGGAAGTGACCGGCTTTGAATTTATAGCAGCCTTGGGGGATGTGCATCATTTCGAGGGGGTTGCCAGTGTGAACGACCCGCTGTGGATGACGAACTACGAGTTGGTGTATTCCCATCCGGAGCTGATGGTGGAGTGGTTCCCGATACTTGGCAACCATGAATACCGGGGCAATTCGCAGGCTGTGCTCGACTATTCAAAGGTGAGTCGCCGCTGGTGCATGCCCGCCCGTTATTACACCAAGGTGTTTGAAGTGGAGGACGGCGTGACCATCCGCCTGGTGTTCATCGACACGGCGCCGCTGATTGACAAATATCGTGAGGAGAGCGACCAGTATCCCGACGTGTGCAAGCAGGACATGCAACGGCAATTGGATTGGATTGATTCCGTGCTGACGGTGAACAAAGCCACTTGGACGGTGGTCATGGGGCATCATCCGATGTATGCGCAGACGAGCAAGGACGACATAGAGCGTGAAAACTTGCAGGAGCGCCTGAATCCTATCCTTAAAAAATATCATGTCGATATGTACATCGCCGGTCACATCCACAATTTCCAACACATCCGACAGAAAGATTCTGACATTGACTACATTGTCAACTCGTCTGCTTCTTTGAGCCGGAATGTGGAGCCTATGGACGGGACAGTGTTCTGCAGTAGCGCAACAGGTTTTTCTGTTTGCTCAGCCTCGGCAACCGACTTGAAGCTCTACATGTTGGACAAAGACGGCAAAGTGCTGCATGTAGTGGAACGGAAACTTAAGAAGTAGTATACATTCAGGTTTTATTGGCAGGGGATGCGTCACCACGATGCATCCCCTTTCTTTCATTCTTCATCGTTAATCATTAATCGTTCATCCAAATACGCCGGTTCTCCTCAGCTTGGTACAGCCACATGGCATAACCGTTGCAGGCGTGTGCGCCGGCAGCTTGCCCGTGTTTCATGAATAAGGTGGTGGCAGGATTGTAGACTAAATCGAAAAGATAGTGCTGCGATGTGAGCAGTTCGTAAGGAATCGGGGGACAGGTATCGTTGTGGGGGAAAGTGCCCAGCGGGGTTGTATTGACAATCAGGGCGCATGACGGAAGGCAGGCAGCCACTTGGTTGTAAGTGATGCGCCCTTCGCCTTGCGGACAGCGGGAGACGGTAATTGTTTCCATCCCCAGGGCATGCAGGACGTAGCGGACGGCACGGGCAGCTCCCCCGTCTCCGAGGATGAGGGCTTTGCCCGCAGGACGGGGCATAAATTCCAGCAGGGCACGGCGGAAGCCTGTGGCGTCGGTGTTGTAGCCGTAGAGCCTTTGCTTCCCGTTGTCCCGTTCCACGCGCAGGCAATTCACAGCCCCGATGGCAGCGGCTTCGTCGCTGAGAACATCAATGTAGGGGAGGATGCTTTGCTTGTGCGGGATGGTCACGTTCAGCCCGCAAAGCTCAGGATGCGTTTGCAGGAGGTGGGGCAGGGCGCTGATTTCCTCCATCTCAAAGGGCAGGTAACGGGCATCCATGCCTTCCCGCCGGAATAGTTCGTTGAAATATTCCGGCGAGCGGGAATGGATAAGCGGGTAACCGATGATGCCGTAGAGTTGCATGCCGTGCCGGTCGTGGGGTTAGGCGGTTTTGTTCAGCCGTTGCCCCAGGTATTCCAAACCGTAAATCAACAGGAAACCCACCACGCACATCACGATGGCTTGCCCCAAAAAGGAGGGGTTGCCCGTAAGCTCCTCGAAATAGAGCGGGCTGATGTTGGCTTCCACGAGGGGGTGTTCCGCCCCGTGGCTGTCCACGTAGGTTTCCAAGGTTTCTTTCCATGGCCACACTTTGTTGAGCGAGCCCACCATAAAACCCGTGAGCGTGGCGACGGTGGCGGTGTGGTGTTTTTTCAGCAACCACGAAAGCAGATGCGAGAAACTGACAATCCCTGCCACTGCCCCAATGGCGAAAAGCAGCAGGATGCCTATTTTCAAGTCGCCGACTGCTCCGATGATATAAGCGTATTTGCCCATGAGCAGCAGGATAAACGCCCCGGAAATGCCGGGCAGTATCATTGCACAGATGGCAATTGCCCCCGATAGGATGATGAACCACCACGTGTTAGGTGTTTCGGAGGGGGATAGGATGGTAATGACATAGGCAATAACTGCCCCGATGATGAGTGCAATCACTGTTCCGACATTCCAACGGCGAATCTCTTTTGCCACGAGGACGGTAGAGGCTATAATCAGTCCGAAAAAGAACGACCAAATGTGAATCGGATAATGTTCCAGCAACCACGTCATGAGCTTTGCCAGCGAGAAGATGGAAATTCCGATGCCCAGCAGGATGGAAAACAGGAAACTGCCGTTGATTTGTTTCCAAAAATCCTTCAGCTTCAAAGTGAAAAGCAACTTCAAAGCGTGTAGGTTGATGCTTTTGATGGAATCCACCAACTCCTCATAAATGCCGGCAATGAAAGCGATGGTGCCGCCCGATACGCCGGGCACGACATCTGCCGCGCCCATTGCGCATCCTTTCAATATCAGCAAGAGATAATTGTGTCTTGGCATGGCGCTTTACTTTTTCAATACATTGCGGTGCTCAAACCGGAAGAGGTCGAATACCGTCTTCACCGGCGTAAAGGTGGTGAGGGGTACTTCCACAAACACGGTAATCCAGTTTGCCATCGCGCCGTTCCACAATCCGGGCAGCTCTTGCACCTTGATTTCCTTGCCTTTGTAGGACTTCGTCGTGATAAAACCTTGCTCCGTCGCAATAAAATCCTCCAAATCGAATTTCTTCCCCTTGCGGTTCTTCGTGCAGCATACGATGTCCACCGGATTGAAGTGCGTAGACTGGTCGAACACCTTCTTCTGCTCTTTATCCTTGAGATTGACTTGTGCCGATTCGATAATCATCAGCCGGCTGCTGCCGTCCGCTGCTTTTACCCAGAACGGGCCGCCGCCGGGCTCCCCTTCGTTCTTCACCATGCCGCACACCCGTATCGGGCGGTCTAACAAATTCTGCAAATGGCGGATGCGCTCCTTGCGGTCTTTGAACGTCCTGCCTTCCGCTTCCTTGTAACCGATGGAGGGCAGGTAACTCTCGATGGCCGCCAGATCTTCATCCGTCGGTCGGTGGTTCAGGATAGCGAGGAAATCATTCACCTTCTGCTGCACGTCCAGCAAGATGCCGGCGAGAATCTTCTTATATTTCACCGTGTCGCCTTTCGATCGGTCGGGCACCACATTGTCAATATTCTTGATAAAAATAATGTCGGCTTTCAGCTCATTGAGGTTGTGAATCAACGCGCCGTGTCCTCCCGGGCGGAATACGATTTGCCCGTTCTCGTCGCGCAGGAGCTGCCCCTCGCTGTCGATGCTCACCGTGTCCGTCGAGGGCTTCTGGGCAGAATAAGTGATGTCGTATTTCACGCCGAACATCTTTTCGAACACCCGTGTCACCTTCTTCTGCCGTGATTGGAACAGCGGCAAATACTCCTCCGAGACCGTAAAATGGATATGCGCCCCCTCCTTGTCGCAGGCGTAAAGCGCTCCTTCCACGATATGCTCGTCAAATGCCGTGCGCACGAAATCGCGGTAAATGTGGAAATCAATCAGCCCCTTGGGCGTATTCCCGTAATTAAGTCCCTTTTTGGTCAGGATATACTTGAGAATCTCGTTAAACTCCCGTTTGGCAATCATCTTTTCAATATCCTTCCCCTCTTTCCACATCGCATCGGCGAGGTGCCCGTAGAAAGGCAGCTCATCCAATTTTTCAAAGAAATAATGCATCGTCCCCGGTCCCTTCTTTTGCACAAACTCCAAAAACTCCTCCGTCGTCCCGTGGTAGCTGTCCATGAAAGCATACAAATCCTTGAACATGCGGGTGGCAGAACCGGACGCCGGCACCATCTTCAGGATGTCGCTCTTTTGGCACGCATCCTCATACGTGGCAATCAGGTGCTCCTCCTCCTCCGGCTGGATTTGCAGGATGCCGTTGTCAATGGTTGCCGGTTCGGAAAGGCTGACATAATCAAACCCTTTCTCAAAGTTAGCCAACTGGCGGTCGATCACTTCCGCTTTGATTCCTCTCTGTTTGAAATTGGCGAGGTCTTCTTTCGTATACATGGTTTCTTCAATTTATATTTAGTAGCGAGGAGAATCCTCCTCCTCTTCATCGTAAATTTCTTCCTGATTGTCGAGTTCGTTCTCGTAAAAAGTTTCCGCTTCCTCCAAAAGCTTGTCCAGCTCTTCCTGCCTCAGCGGCTCCTCGTCAATCCAATAGATTTTCTGGTTGCTGTAAAAGCCGTCCAAGTCACATTCGATGATACACCGCGGCGCCTCAGTATGTACGACATACACCAAGTCCGTGGACACCTGCGAATTGTCTGCAATGAGAAATTTCGGTAACATATCACTTCCTCCCTTTCATTATTGGTTTCGCGACAAAGATAGAAAATAAATCCAATATTTATAAAGTCTCCCGCAAATTTCCTACCTTTTCTCTAAAACGTATTTGTAGCAAATCCCCATGTATTGCCTAAAACCGCCTCAGAGCATTTGTTTGGTTCACCATGGCACATGATTAGTGATTCCGCGGCGGTAAAATTGCCTCGGATTCCAGGTATAAGTTTGTTGCTTTTCTCTACAAGCTTGGGTAGCTTATGCCGGTGTCCAACCCTTTTCCGTGTATCTGCCAATTTGTAAGCCGGGCTGCCATGCACCACAAAGGTAATTACATTGCACGGGAAAGTATGTCAAATGGCTAATTGGCCATACACGATTCAAGTTGTCTGATTTGTCCTTCCGCCTTTTTCAATTCTTCCAACCTCTTCAAATAAACGTCAATGAAGTCCTCTTTTTTGGACAGCATGTGCCATAGGGCAACGAGTATTTTCCGGGCGATCGCCACTTGGATTTTCATTTTGCTCTTTTTCTTGACTGTTGTCTGTACATAGCTGAAGTTGGAGAAGAAACAGTTCCGGGTTCTTGATGCTGCCCATGCGATTTCAATCAGTATTTGTCTGAGGTACCTGTTCCCGTGTGTCACCTTCCTGCTTTTGAAACGTCCGTTGCTGACATCGTTGCGCGGTTTCAGGCCGCACCATCCCACAAGGCAGGCTGCCGTGGCGAACATCTTCATGTCAACCCCTGTCTCCGCAATGATTGCCGTGGCTGCGCGTTCCTTGACTCCGGGAATGGTCTGAATCCGTTCGTATTGTTCGGGGAAATGCTCCTTGCATAATGCTGTCAGTTCCTTCTGGCATTCTTCCATCTGACGCTCGATGAGACTGATTGCTTCCTTCAACTGCCTGAGAACGGTCAGGTCGGTCTTGGAGAATGATGCCGTGACGACCGCTTTCACATCATGGACAAGTCTGACAAGTTCGTCGGGGCATGTTTGACCGCTGATGATGGCCTTCAGCACAGACTGGTAGCTTTTGCTCCTGGTGGTTGACACATAGTTGCTGAGCCTGAATCCGCACCTTTGCAAGGCTGCGTCAAGCTTGTTGCAGTTGTAGGTCATGTCCTCGTTAAGATCCATGATGCGACGGTTAAGTTTGCGCATGTCCTGTATAACGGGAACGGGCACAAAGCTCCCCTTGATAAGATTTTTCAGGACGCATTCCGCTATCCACTGGGCATCCTTGATATCGCTCTTGCGGCCGGGCAACTGCTTGATGAAATATGGATTTACCAATTTGAGAACCATTGAGCCGTAAAGTTCGTTCCACACGGGAACCCAATATACGGCAGTGCTCTCCATGGCACATTCCTTGACTCCGCGACAGAGCATGTCATCGCGCATCTGACGAAGTGCAGGAGTCAGCACTCCGTAGGTTTTCTGAAAAATAATGGTCCCGTCATACCCCATAATACAAAGATAAACGCTATCTTTGTGGACATCAAGACCGGTGACTGTTCGATTACTGTCCAAATGCATTGTATTTAAAAATTTTCCTCCAACAAATTTATAGAATTGTGACTAAGAGCACGAAGGAGGGGACAGGAAAACAAGGCGTCGACCTTGTTTTTTATTCTGCCGGTGTAGAATCTCGCAGTTTTTATCTAAATTTGTACGTATTAAAAGCAGAAGACGAAATGGACAAGAACGAACACAAAGAATTGGAGCGGCTTTGTCAGGAAGTGGCTGATTTAAAATTGATAAACCGTGCATGGGAGATTTTGGCGGAATTAGGCAAGGAACGCTACAAC
>CALUKF010000058.1 GCA_944321145.1 uncultured Odoribacter sp.
TGAATTTTGATTGTCCAAAAAGATTATTTTTTGCTCTTTTGCACTGAAAAGTTGCATTGGTGGGTTTAATCTGCGAAGTTTCTTTTTTGACACGTCTACGCCGATAAAATAAAAATTTCCCATATCTTTGTCCTAATTTAATATTAGACTTTTTACGGGATAAAGCACTCGGACTTAACCCAATTACCTTAACAATTGCATGTTAATTTACTATCCGGGTCTGGGTCCAAGAAAGCGGGAAGTCCGTATAGAGGGATGGAGCTCATCCATAGTTAGGGACGGTTCACTTCCCGCTTGCTTTTCCCAATATTCATCTAATTATCCATTTATATTTTCACGATGCAAATATAAGGTAAGTTAGGGGAGGTGCTTGAATACCAGCTCCAACGTTCAAGCGGATTTGCAATCCGCTTGTAAATCAAACAGTCCGGATTGCAAATCCGGACTGACGAATGCAAATATAAGATAAGATAGGGGAATAGGACGATTCAGCGAGTGCAAAGGGGAAACAAGTTTCCCCTCTGCCGAGCGTAGCCATTTCGAGGCGAAGCCTCCACTACCCCGAAGGGGGAAGGGAGCATGAGAGACATTGGACACAACCCGCAGCCCAGAGCTACGTCACTCCCCGCCGCCGTGCAGGCGGTAGAGAGGATAGGCAGCCTGGAGAATCTTGTTTTTCAACAGGACGGGATAGTCCGGATGGTCGGCGAGGAAGGCTTGCACTTCGTCGTATGCCGCCTCGCAACGATGGCCGCCAAGGAGGGCAGACACCCAGTTCTTCGGGAAGAAGATGTCGCCGGTGCGCTGCACGTCCTGCAAGGCTTCCAGAGCGGGACGGATGTATTTCACGGAATACTCGTCGCGCAGGGGGTGGTTGAGGTAGCGCAGGACGGTGGCTGTCCACGGCTCAATCCGCCGGTTCTCCGCCTTCAGCAGCGACCGGAACAACGTGTCGCATGCCTTGGTGTCGGGCGTGAGGGCACGGGCGATGAAATCGAACTGCCGCAAGCGGTCGGAATTGGTTATCCGGCTGCGCTGGGTGGCAAGGATTTCCGCGCTCCGCTTCGGCAGGCGCAGGCAGAGTTCGTATGCCAACGTGGTATAGTCATCCTCGTTCAGCAAGGGTTCGGAACGGTTTTCCCACAGGTCATAGAGGCGCAGCACCATTGGCGAGGAACGGTGGTTTGCTATCAGCACCCGCAACAATTGCGTGCGGCAGGACGGCACGGGATGGGAAGTGGCAAAATTGTAGAGTCTTTGCTCCGCCACAGCTGCCTCATTTTTGTCCACTGCCCAGAGGGGAAAGGCAAAATAAGACGCCATGGATGAGAGGATCAACGGATTCTGCTCACCTCCAATGCCCCGAAAGAGGAAGGTCAGCATTTCGTCATCCTCTAAGTCGCCAGCCAGGTAATTCTCATACACTAACATCAAGAGCGACTGGCGAGTCATATCATCCCGAATCCCCGGCCAATTGAACAGTACCCAAAGGTAACCGATACCATTAGGCTTAATCAAGCCATAGCCCCGCCCGTCCACGTTGGGCACCACGGCTTTGACCTCGAAGGGGAAATCGAAATGCAGGATGGTGTCACGCATGTCGACCTCCACCACCGTGTCCCGTTCGCCCATGACCCGCATGTCAAAACGCTGCCTCCAAAGCAAACCGCGACGGTAAGGGTCGTCCTGCAGGACTTCCACCCGGTTGCCTTTAGCAAGGAATTTAATGGAAGGCATGCCCTTCTCGTGCACCCACACGCGGCTGAACTCCTCCAAATCGATGCCGGCATGCTTGTTGAGGATGCGCACGAGGTCGTCCCAATCGGCATTGCCGTAGGCATACGTGCGCACATATTCGCGGATGCCCTCGCGGAAATTCTCCCAGCCCATGAGTTCGACCAATTTTTTCATCATCACGGGCGCCTTGTTGTAAATGATTTGCCCATAAATCAAGCCCGCATCGCTCAGGTTCTCCAAGGGCTGCTTGATGGAAGTGGTGCCCTGCGTGCGGTCTTCGGACAAGGATGCCGCCGTATAGGTGCGCAGCCAATTCAGGTCGTGGTTCACATCGGGGAACATCGGTTCCACAATGCAGGCAGCGAAGTAGTTGGCAAACACTTCCTTCGTCCACACGTCGTCGAACCAGCGCATGGTCACGTAATCGCCAAACCACATGTGGGAAGTCTCGTGGGCAATCAGTTGCGCCCGCCGCAGGAGTTCGTCCGGTGTGGGGTGCTCGCTGAGGAAAAGCTGCGTGTCGTTGTAGAACGTTGCCCCGGTGTGCTCCATGCCGCCGTACTGGAAACCGGGCAGGATGACAATATCATACTTGGCAAAGGGGTAGGGCACGCCCGTAAACTCCTCCTGCCATTCCAGGGCTGCCATCACTTGCTCGAAAATGATGTCCAGCTGCGCCAGCTTCTTGGGGTCGGTTTCCCGATAGTAGGCAGCAATGGTGCGGTCGCCCTTGGTGTACTCCTGCCGTTCAAACTTGCCGGCAGCAAAGGCGAAAAGATAGGTGCTCAAGGGTTCCGTAGGAGCGAAACGGATGGTTTTCCGACCGTCAGCAGCCTGAATCTCGACGGTCTGGTAGGTGTTCGACACGGCTTTCCAACCCGCCGGCACGTCAAGGGACAGCGTAAACTCCGCCTTCAAATCCGGCTGCTCAAAACAGGGGAACACCGTCCGCGCCCTGTCGGGCACCAAAAGCGTGTAGAGGAACTCCTCGTTGCGGTTCAGCGATTGGTCGCCTGCCGTGAAGCGGATGTACACGGCGTTCTCGCCCGCCTGCATTGCCGACGGGGGGAGGATGATGTGTTCGTTGCGGAAACGGTAGTCCGCCGGTTGCCCGTTGACCTTCACTTCCGCTATTTTGTCCGCCGGCTCGCGGAAATCCAAAATCACTTCTTGGGGCTGTGCCAGCACAAAACGCACAGTCGCTTCGCCCGTCACCGGCCGGGTCTTCTCTGCCGGAAGCGAGAAGAAAAGTTCGTACTTCAAGTCTTCTATGACCTGCTTGCGTAAAATTGCCAATTCCCGCGACACGCCGCTGTCGTATAATGGCGACTGCTTCGCCGAAGGCTGGCAGGCAGCAAAAAGGGATGAAAGGAATATGGCTATCAATAATTTTCTCATAGCTTACAATTAAAATAAAAGGAAGCATGGAAAGGGGGGATTTGCTCCTTTGCACACTTCCTCAGAATTGAATTAACGACTAAATATTCTTTTTTACTCAGCCCACAGCGTCATCAGGTTCAGAATCGTCTGCATGGCTTTCTGCATCGTATTCAAAGAGCAATATTCATATTTCCCGTGGAAATTCATGCCACCGGTGAAGAGATTCGGGCAAGGCAGCCCCATATAGGACAGACGCGCCCCGTCCGTGCCTCCCCGAATGGGGCGAACAATGGGCGTCACGCCGGCAAGCGTCATGGCTTTGAACGCCTTGTCGATGACTTCGGGATAAGGTTCCACCATTTCGCGCATGTTGTAATATTGGTCTTTCAAAGTCAGCGTCACCGTGCCTGCCCCGTATTTCTGGTTCAAGAAATCGGCAGCCGCCTGCATAAAACGCTTTTTCGCCTCGAACTTTTCACGGGAATGGTCGCGGATGATGTATTCGCTCGATGCCTGCTCCACTTCCCCACGGATGGACACCAGATGGTAGAAACCCTCGTATCCCTCCGTATGCTCCGGCTTCTCGCACGGAGGCAAAAGGGAGTTCAGTTCTGCCACTACCTCCAAGGCGTTGAGCATTTTATCCTTGGCATAGCCCGGATGGATGTTCCGTCCCTGCACTTCCACCTTCGCGCTTGCTGCATTGAAATTCTCGTATTCCAATTCCCCCTCAAAGCCGCCATCGACGGTGTAGGCAAATTGGGCGCCGAATTTCTTGACATCGAAGAAGTCCACGCCGCGCCCGATTTCCTCGTCGGGAGTGAAACCCAAGCGGATTTTGCCGTGCTTCAGTTCGGGGTGGCTGATGATGTACTCGGCAGCCGTCATGATTTCTGCCACGCCGGCTTTGTCGTCTGCCCCGAGAAGGGTCGTCCCGTCGGTCGTAATCAGGGTGTGCCCCTTGAAAAACGAAAGTTCGGGGAAGTCTGCCACCCGCATCATCAGGTTGTCGTTCAGGCGAATGTCCTTCCCGTCATAGTTTTCAATCACCTGCGGCTTGATGTTCGCACCGCCCATGTCGGGACTCGTGTCCACATGGGAGATAAAGCCAATGACCGGGCGGGTCTCACAACCGGGAGACGCCGGAATGGTGCCCATGGCATAGCCGTTGGCGTCCACTTCCACCTCGGTCAAGCCCATCGCCTCCATTTCTTCTGCCAAATGATGCAGCAAAATCAATTGCTTCGCAGTCGACGGATAGGTCTCGCTCTCCGGGTCGCTCTGCGTGTCGAAGCCGACATATTTCAAGAAACGCTCTTTTAATTCCATGATATTCAATATTTATAAATCCATTTTTTGCCTCTTACGCTTCCTTTGCACGGAAGGAATCCCAAATAAAGTAGCCGATGATAGCCACATACATCACCACTGCCAGGTATTCGGCGCCGCTCCAAGCATTGTACCAATCCGCACCGGCATACTTCAACACTGCGCTCACCACGCCCATCAATGCGCCACCGGCAATGAAACCGGAAGCAATCAACGTGCCGCGTTCCTTGCGCATCTTATTGACTTTCTCGTCCTTGCTACGGGTAGATACATACCAGCTCACCAGACCGCCAATGAGCAACGGGGTATTCAAATCCAAGGGGATGAACATGCCCAAGGCAAATGCCAAGGCAGGCACCCCTATCATTGTCAGAATCAACGCCAAGGCTGCACCTGCAAAATAGAGCATCCACGGTGTGCTGCCGCCTTCCATCAAGGGTTTGATGACTGCCGCCATCGCGTTCGCCTGAGGAGCCACCAACGCATTCTCGCCCACGAAACCATAGGTCTGGTTCAAAATCATCATCACGCCCGCAACCGTGGCAGCCGATACGAAAGTGCCCAGGAATTTCCATTTCTCCTGCTTCATGGGCGTCGTTCCAAGCCAATAACCGATTTTCAAGTCAGTGATGAAACCGCCCGCCATCGACAATGCCGTGCAAACCACGCCGCCAATAATCATCGCTGCCATCATGCCGTCCGTGCCGCTCAGCCCTGCACTCACCAATACCAACGATGCCAATATCAACGTCATCAGCGTCATACCGGATACCGGGTTCGAGCCTACAATGGCAATGGCATTCGCAGCCACCGTCGTGAACAGGAAAGAAATAATGAAGACTATCAAAATTGCCACGCAGGTCTGGAAGACATTGTTCAATACGCCAAACTGGAAGAATATGAAGGTCGTAATCAATACGGCAAGCAATCCCGTCAAGATAAACTTCATGGGCAGGTCACGCTGCGTGCGCTCCACCGTTGCCGTAGTACCTTTCTTGCCTCCCAATTCCTTCACTGCCAAGCCTACTGCCTGGCGGATGATGCCGGAAGACTTGATAATGCCAATGATACCCGCCATCGCAATGCCGCCAATGCCAATGTGGCGCGCATAGTTCGTGAATATCTGTTCGGCAGTCATGTCGCCCAGCAACATGGTAATACCCTCGCCCACTGCCACCGTCTGCCCGTCGGCAAAATAGCTCAGGAAAGGTATCAACACGAACCACACCGTGAAAGAACCCGCACAAATAATCGCCGCATATTTCAGCCCGATGATATATCCCAAGCCAAGCACTGCGGCGCCTGTGTTAATCTTAAATACTAATTTGAATTTCTCTGCCACCAGCTCGCCCCACCCCATCAGGCGTGTGGATATGCTCTCGCTCCACCATCCGAAAGTGCTGACGAAAAAGTCATACAGACCACCCACCAAGCCGCTAACTGCCAAGAGCTTCGCCTGATTTCCCTTCTTTTCGCCGGACACGAGGACCTCTGTAGTCGCCGTGGCTTCCGGGAAGGGATATTTGCCGTGCATGTCCTTCACAAAATACTTGCGGAAAGGAATCAGCATCAGGATTCCCAACAAACCGCCAAAGAGGGAGGACAGGAAAATCTGGTAGAACTGCGCATCCAAGCCCAAAATGTACAACGCCGGCAAGGTGAAAATCGCCCCTGCGACAATCACACCCGAACTTGCGCCAATGGATTGGATAATCACATTCTGACCCAACATATTATCCTTCTTCAGGATAGTCCCCATTCCCACGGCAATGATGGCTATCGGGATTGCCGCCTCGAACACCTGCCCCACCTTCAACCCCAAATAAGCGGCTGCGGCAGAAAAGATGATTGCCATGATGATACCGAAAGTCACCGAATACACCGTTACTTCTTTCGGCTTACTACGCGCCGGCATCACAGGCTTGTACTCCTCCCCCGGCTTCAACTCCCGATACGCATTATCGGGCAACGAATTCAATTGCTTTTCTTCTGGTTCCATAAGTTCGTTTTAAAAAACAACTATATTTTAACGCTCCCAAAAATAGCAATTATTTCCTTTCCCGCCCGCATTTTTCACAAGAATCTTTCCACAAGAAAAACAAACACGGTTTTTCGCCCCTATCTGCCCCGCCTGTCCTGCCATCGCCCTATTGCCGGGGTGCTTCCCGCACCGCCTCCATCACCATCTCAATGGCTTTGGCGGCTGCCTTGGCAATGTTGCGCTCACGGGTGAATGAAAAACCGAAACGACGGGCATAGCTTCCCGTTGGAGTCGCCACGCCAATCCACACCGTACCCACCGGTTTTTCAGGTGTCCCGCCGTCAGGTCCTGCCACGCCCGAGGTGGCAACGGCGTAATCCGTTCCCATCAGCCGGCGGACGCCTTCCGCCATCTGCAACACAACCGGATCACTCACAGCCCCTTCACGCTCCAACACTTCCGCATCCACACCCAACACACGCTCCTTCACCTCATTGTGATACGCCACCACCGTGCCCTTGAAATATGCCGAACTGCCCGGCACCGAGGTAATCAAATGTGCAATCTCGCCGCCCGTGCAACTTTCCGCTGTCGCCACGGTCGCGCCCTGTTTCTTCAAGAGTTCACCCAACTGCTTCTCGATGGCATCGTCTCCCTCCGTATATTTCATGCCTGCCAAAACTGCTTTCAGGCTCTCGTATGCTTCGTCCAAATGCTTCACCGCCTCGCCTTTGGCAGTCACCCGCAGACGCACCAAGCCCGGCGACGGCAGGTAAGCCAACTTCAAACCTTCCTGCAGGGAACTTTCCCACGCCGACAAATGCTCTGCCAACTGCGACTCCGGCACGTCATACACCTTCAGCATGCGGTACTCCAACAACAGCCCCGGATGCTTTGCCTTCAGTTCAGGGATGACGCACTTATCCATCAAATGCTCCATTTCGAACGGCACGCCCGGCAAGGATATCAACGACTTCCATCCTTTCTCGAACCACATTCCCGGAGCCGTTCCCTTCTCGTTCCTCAACACGCGGCACCCCTCCGGCAAGTACGCCTGCGTGCGGTTCGCTTCGTTCATCGGCAAATTACGGTGCTGCAGCAACTCCTCCAACCACCTCATTGCCTGCTCATGCAACGTCAGGCGCATGCCGAAATATTCCGCCAGCACTTTCTTTGTCACATCGTCCTTCGTCGGTCCCAGACCGCCCGTCACGATAATCAAATCGGCTTCGCCCATCGCGTAATCCACCGTATTGTAAATCTCCTCCCGCCGGTCAGGCACCGACAACATCTCCGTCACCTCCACGCCGATTTCCGTCAGCCGTCCCGCAATATACCGCGAGTTCGTATCCAAAATCTGCCCCATCAAAATCTCATCCCCTATCGTAATCACAATCGCATTCATATTCTATCGTTAATCATTAATCGTTCATCGTTAATCTCTCCAGCCTCTTCAACAACGAGGGATGCGAATAATACACCCACTCATACCACGGATGCGGCGTCAGGTTGCTCAATGCCTTGACAGATATCTTCTTCAATCCCGATGCCAGCTGCCCACCGCTGTAATGCCGTGCGGCAAAAGCATCCGCCTCATACTCACACCTCCTCGACCACGCATTCATTCCCAACCCCAGCAACACGCTCACCGGCGTATAAAGCAGCGAAAAAGCCACCAGCCCCAACCGGAAACTCGCGCCCTCCCCGCCCAACGCCTCAGACAACGCCCCCTCATTCACCAACAACGAAAACAGCCACAACATCACCCCCGTCTGCACCACCGAAGCCACCATAAACTGCAACGTGTGCCGCCGTTTGTAATGCCCCACCTCGTGCGCCAGCACCGCCACCACCTCCTCTTCCGTCAACTCCTTCAGCAACGTGTCATAGAGCACGATGCGCTTTTTCCTCCCCAAGCCCGTGAAATACGCATTTGCCTTCGTCGAACGGCGCGAACCGTCAATCACATAAATATTCTCCAACCGGAAACCCGCCTCCCTCGCAAAAGCCTCAATTTTCTCCCTCAGGCTCCCCGCCTCCAAAGGCACCTGCTTGTTGAAAAGCGGCACAATCAACTGCGAATAAAACATCCCCATGAACACCGAGAACACCGTCACCAAGCCCCACGCATACAGCCAGAACCACCGCCCCGCCCATGCGTAAAACCACACCAAAGCCGCCAGCAACACGCCCCCAATCACCGCCGAAACCAGCGTCCCCTTCACCACGTCTGCCACCCACGTCCGCCGGGTCGTCTTGTTGAATCCATACCGCTCCTCAATCCCGAACGTCTCCCGCCAGTCAAAAGGCAACTCCAATACCCCCGAAGCCAATGCCAATCCCCCCACAAACAACAACGTCCGCCACACCTCGCTCCCCGTCCACCGGCAAACGACTCCCTCCCACCAACCAAAACCGCCCATGCACAGAAACACCATCATCACCCCGAAAGACACCCACGACGCCACCGCCCCCAACCGGTCGCCCTCCTGCTTATACCGCTGGAAACGCGCATACTCCCCCTCGTCGTAAATCCCCCGCAGCCGTTCCGGCAACACAGGAGCCATCGCCCGGCGGTTCAACCACGCCAGCCACCGCTCCACCACAAAATCCCCCGCCACAAAAACCAATATAAGCCAAAAAACAATCTCGCTGTCCATAATTCTTCATTTAACACACACCCGGAATGCAAATTCCCTGCCAAACCCCTTTCCTGCATCCATCCATTTTCACAACCCCTCCTCCTCCAGCCAGGCGGCAATCCCCGCCCCGTCGTCGGGATGGAACCAACGGATATCCTTGTCTCTCCCGAACCACGAAAGCTGCTTGCGGGCATAACGCCGCGAATTGCGCTTAATCAACCGCACCGCCTCCTCAAAATCCGTCACCCCCGCAAAATAATCAAACAATTCCTTATACCCCACCGTATTCAACGCATTCAATCCCCGCAGCGGATAAAGCCCCCGAGCCTCCTCCTCCAACCCCTCTGCCAACATGGCATCCACCCGCCTGTCAATCCGTCCGTACAACTCCTCCCGCTCACTGACCAGCCCCAGGCGCAAAATACGGAACTCCCGCTCCTTCGCCCGGTTCGTGCGCAACGAAGAATAAGGCACCCCCGCCATCCGGCAAACCTCCACCGCATGCAACACCCGCTTCCCGTTATTCAAATCCACCTGCCCGTAAAACACCGGGTCAAGCTCCCGCAGCATCTCCCGAATCGCCTCCAGCCCCTCCCGCTCATACACCTCCATCAGCTCCGCCCGCAACTCCGGCGCAATCGTCGGGATATCGTCAATCCCCTTGCACACCGCGTCTATATACAACATCGACCCGCCTGCCATCACCACCACATCCCGCTCCTCCAGCAACTCCCGGATTTTCGCCAACGCCTCCACCTCAAACTGCCACGCATTATAATACTCCCTCACCGACCTCGTCTGCACAAAATAATGAGGCACCGCCTCCAACTGCGCCCTCGAAGGCACAGCCGTGCCGATACGCATCTCCCGATATATCTGGCGCGAATCGCACGAAACAATCGAAGTGCCGTAACGGCGCGCTGCCTCTATGCTCAAATCCGTCTTCCCCACGCCCGTGGGACCCAGCACGACAAGCAAGGTCTTCATCCCCTCCGCCTACAACTTATCGATATAATCGTCCAGGCTCTCGAAACTGTCGTTGAACTCATCATACTCGTCGTCATACAAGCCAGTCCCGTAGCCGTCCCCCTCATCCTCAAACCCGTAATCGTCGTCCATGCTGCGCCGTCCGCGCCTGCCGCGGCGAGGCTCGTCATCCATGCCCGAACCGCCGAACTCCTCCATAAAACTGTCGTCATACCCCACATCCTCCTCATCCTCAAAACCCCAATCCTCAGCCTCCTCCACAGAAGTCTGGCGCGGCATCTCCCCCTCGCACAACAAACAAAGCGGCAACGCCGAAGCATCCCCCTTATACTCGCCCGCATACTCCACACGCAAATACTTGTCCGCAAAATAATCATACACATAATCCAACTCAATGCAAGCCGCATTAATCGCGTCGCGTATCGTCGTATTCTCCATCACCAGCGTCTTCGGCTCCCCCTCCTCGCCCGTAGACATATCCATGAGCGAAATCTCCTTCACCCGGTTGCCATACTGGTCTAACGTAAAAAACGACGCCATCTGCGAAGCGTCAAAACCCAACGTCTCCACAATCTTGTCATGGAACTGCTGGAAAGTCTGCTCTGCGCCAATCGCAATCTCACACCGAAACTCCGTCGTGTTCGGTTTGGAAAGTTCAAATCTGTAATTCATTGTCATTCCTTTTTATATCATTGTCTATATGACCATACATTCATCCCTCACAACAAATGCGCCGCCGCACACAGCGTCGAAGCCGCCCCCGCAAACACCGCCGTCACCACCATCCCCATAAACAACAGCACAAACAACACCACCAGCACCGACAGGCACACCGCGATAATCCCGCACGTCCGCCCCACATTCACCCGGCTCAGCGAACCCTCCGAATACATCCCCGGCGCGCTGTAATACAAATTACGCTGCGTATTCCCCATAATCCACGCAATAATCCCCAGCACCAGCCCCACAATCCCATACACCCAAAAAAGCACCAACGCCAAAATCCCCACCACCTGCACCGTCGTCGCGTTCGGCAAATCCTGTTTCGTTTCATCAATAATTTCCATAAGCCTGCTACCTTTAAAAATCAATAGCCAAATATCACGCTAAAAATCCGAAAATACAAACAAGCGGCACACTTTTTTGCACCCCACCCCCATTTTTTCACCTCCGCACCGCAACCTCCAGCACATCAAGCGCCTCCTTCACCCGGTTCAAATTAGCCTGCGTCCCCATGTGCCCGATGCGGAACACCTTCCCGGCAAGGCAGCCGTAATTGCCCCCCATCGCCACTCCCTCCTGCCGCAACCGCGCGTCCAGCTCCTTCCACGCCATCCCCTCCGGCACATACACCGCCGTCACCGTCGGCGACGCCACCGCCCCCTCCGCCGGATACAGCCTCAGCCCCATCTCGCGCACCCGCTCCCGGCAATAGGCAGCCACCCGCTCATGCCGCGCAACCACATGCTCCAGCCCCTCCTCCAGCAACAGCCTGCACGCCTTATACAACTGCGCCGTCCCCTGCCAATACGGCGTATACGGGAAATAAGCATCCCTCACCGCCGTCCGGAAAGGCAGCAGTGCGTCATACCCCGCATACCCCACCTCCTCCACAATCCCCCACGCCTCCTCGCTCACCGCAAGGAACGACATCGAAGCCGGCGCCGACAGGCACTTCTGCGACCCGCCCAGGCAAAAATCCACATGCCACTCATCCGTCCTCACATCGCTCCCCCCGATGCCCGACACCGCATCCACATACAACAACGGCACCCTGTACTTCACCTTCAACTCCCCCACCTCCGCCACCGGGTTCATCGTCCCGCTCGGCGTCTCATTCTGCACCATCGTAATCATCTTCGGGCGGAACTCCCGTATCGCCTCCTCAATCCTCCCGAAATTCTTCAGCGTCTCGTCATACCCATACTCCACCGTCCTCGCCTCACACCCGATAGCCCGCGCCATATCCGCCATCCCGCTCCCGAACAGCCCCGTCGACAACACCAGCACCCGGTCGCCCGCCCTGAGGCTGCTCTTCATCGCCCCCCACAACGCCAACATCCCCTCCCCCGTCTGGATAACCACATCATGCTTCGTCTGCACAACCTCCCCCAACGCCTCCCCCCTCGCCACATATAGCTCCACATACTCCTGTTCCAAATCCGCAGAAGCAAAATCCACTGCCCCTGCCTCCAAAACCTCGCGGGACACCGACGTCGGTCCCGGCACCATTGGTACTCTATACGTTTTCATCTCTCATTTCATTTTTAAAACTCTGCCCGCAAAACTATAAAAAAACTCCCGTATTCCGTCACAAATCCCCAAAAACAATCTTCAAAATTTATCCACCCGAAAACTGCACAGGGCTGCGTCAAAATACCTTTTTATCATACTCCCTCCCCCCTCACTCCAAACATAAAAAAGCGGGCGTGCCGCCCTGGCACGCCCCGCTCCAGATCATCCAACCGTTTCTCCTTACCTTACGCATTCCCGCCCCCAAAACATTTTGACAAAAAAATTTCATAATAAAACCTATTCGTTTCATTTCAACAATTGAAAATCAATAGGCAAAGTAAAAGATACCCGTACCGGTTTACCTCTCTGCTTCCCGGGTGTCCAACGAGGCATAGAAGACACGACTCGTACTGCCTCTTGATCTAACTCTGCATCCACTGAACGCACAATCCTTACATTGGTAACAGTCCCATCTTTTTCAATAATAAATTGCACATACACTTTCCCTTCTACATTACGACTTAATGCACCTTTGGGATATTTTATATTTTTTGAAATCCATGCAGACACATTCCCTCCAGGGAAGCTTGGCATATCCTCTACTACCACAAAAACCTCTTCATTTTCATCTACATCTTCAGCAACATCCACCTTATTTACCACCTCTAATTTTCCATCATACCCAAGTCTGCTCAATGCATTCTTCGCCTCATCACTTCCCAATAAAGAAGCTTTGTGATATAATCCAATAGCAACGTCTATATCTTCTGTCACCCCCAATCCATATTCATAACAACGTCCCAATTCATTTATAGCAGGAGCAAAATCTTGTTCCATTGCTTTTCGATACCATTTTACTGCTTCACCATAATCCTGTGCAACTCCCCGACCTTCATAATAATTACCTCCCAAATTATATTGAGCTACAGCAAGCCCTTGCTCTGCTGCTTTATAAGCCCACTTCACAGACTCTTCATAATTCTGTTCAACTCCTTTTCCCTGGTAATAACATAGCCCTAACATATTTTGAGCATCAGCATATCCTTGCTCGGCTGCTTTACGATACCACGTCGCCGCCACTCCATAATCTTGCCCAACTCCTAAAGCATTCCAATAACTAATACCTAAATTGTATTGAGCCTCGGCAAGCCCCTGTTCCGCTGCCTTACGGCACCATACTGCTGCCGCCACATAATCCTGCGTAACTCCTCGTCCCTCAAAATAAACCAAACTCAAATTATACTGAGCATCAGCATATCCTAGTTCCGCCGATTTACGCAACCATTTCATCGCCTTCTCATCATTCCCTTGTTGATAATACTCTTCACTTTTATCAAATAATACTTTCGGATCCGAAGTAAACCATCGTGACCAAGGGAAAGCCACTGCAACAACAACCACAAGCAATACTCCCGCCACACCAATCCACCATTTTTTCTTGGAACGTTTTTGTACATTTTTCCCATCACTTTCCTCCGCTTTCTCCACCACAACTTTCACCGGTTCTTCCTTTATCTGCTCTTCCTTCACCTCCTCCGCTTGCATTGATTTTTCTTCTTCCTTCGCCTCCTTTTCTTTTTCCTCTCTCTTTTCCAACACGTTCTCCACATTCTTCTCCTCCACCACCGTTTTCTCTACACTCCCATCTAAAACCGTCTTTTCCTCACCCCGCAAACAGTCTACAAATGCCGTAACGCTTTGGTACCGCTCCGCCTTCAGCGGCGACATCGCCTTGCCTACACAAGCAATCATCCTCTCGCTCACCCCATGTCTCTGCAACTCATGGGCAGGAAATCCCTCATTCAACACAACAGAAGCCTCCGGCGGACGCTCCCCCGTCAGCATCTTGAACAGCGTCGCACCCAACGCATACACATCCATCGTCACCGGAAACCCCTTCCCCTCATGGTAATTCGCTTGTTCCAAAGGCGCATAACCCGGCGTCCCGCTCCCCACTGAAGTGCTCGTTTCCGGCATACCATCTTCATCATACTGCTTCGACAGCCCAAAATCTATTAGCACAGCCGTACCGTCCATCCTTAGCATCACATTTCCCGGCTTCAAATCCAAATGCAGCATCTTATGCTCGTGCATATACGATACAGCCGCACCTATCTGCTCCATATAAGCTACACATTCCTCTTCCGACAACCGATTCTTCTGCTTAATATAATCTTCTAAACTGCCACCATCTATATACTCCATTGCATAATACACCGTATTGTTCGCCTCAAAAAACTCCAACACTTTCACGATATGCGGATGTTGCAAATGGCTTAAATTCTCTACCTCCCGCGCAAACTTCACCTTATAGTTAGCATAAACACCTCCCTTACTCCCAGTAGTCACCGTACTATCTTCTCGACCGTTAATACCCTTCATAAAAAACTCCTTCACCGCCACCTGCATCGTCGTCTTAATAGTCCCTAACGGTCCTGGAATCTCTACTTGCGTAGTCGCCAGATAAGTAATCCCGAACGTCCCCTGCCCAAGCACCCGCCCAATCACATAACGGTAAGCCTTCCCCTGCAATATCGTTCCTTGTTTCAATGTATTTTCCATATCTTTCTATTTTTCATTATTCCATATTCTTTATCAATTTCCCGTCTTCCCATAACTGCTCTTTATCTGCACCAGTCTTTTCTCTGACAAACTTAGAAGAGGGACATTTCTCCTTTGAAGGTACCTGCTCTGTATCCACCCCTTTGGCAAACCACCTCTTGTAAACTACATACCCCCCTAAAACCACTAACACAACTATCACCCCTACCACCACTATCCTCCAAGCATAACCTCCACAAAAACTCTTTTTCCGTGGCAATTGCTTCCAGACAACAGACTCCTGTTTTTCCCCGGAAACAACAGCATGCTCTTCCTCCGCTTTCCGTCCCTCTGGCATTTCCAACCGCGCAAGTCTCTCCTCCTCCGAGATAGCTGTATTCGCCGCTTCCTCCACATCAACAACCTCCACCACAATCGCCGAATGATTATCCCTATTGTGCGCCGTCACCTTCACCAACATATCCGACTTATGCGCCGCATCCCCGCCTTCGTCAGAAAAAATAAACTTCAAATTCTCGTCCTCCATCTGCTCCAACATTCCGTCTGTACAGAGCATAAAATAATCCCCCGCCCGGATATCATCCGTATGGTACACATCCGCCCGCGACCGTCTCTCCATGTGTGGCTGCATTGCCCTCGTAATCACATTCCTCTGCGGGAAATTCTTCGCCTCCTCCAGGCTCAGTTCTTTCGCCCGTATCAAATCGTTCACCAAAGAATGATCCCGTGTCTGAAACAAAATCTCCGTATTCTCTGCCACCCCTCCCGGTCGGATATGATATACCCGGCTGTCTCCGATATGGGCAATCGTCGCCCCCTTTGCATGGAGCTTCAGAAAAGTCATCGTAGTCCCCATCTTCTTCGCAGATCCATCGTCCCGTTCGTCCAGCAAATCGAAAGCAGCAGCCAACGCCCCCTCAAAATCCGCATCCGAAAAATCCCCCTCCGCATCCGGGCAATGCCCGGTAATCCACGCTCCCATCGCCTCACACACCGCCTGGCTCGCCACCTCCCCGGCGGAATGTCCTCCCATCCCGTCACAAAGGATAAACGTCCGGTCATTGTCGCATGCCTTCCCATGCCTCGGGAACATCGCATCTTCCTGGTTGCTACGCGCCCCCAATTCCCATATCGTATAGACTTTCAGCTTATATTTCATCTCATCTGCCTTTTAGAATCAAAAATCCGTCTTCTCATCATCAGGAATCTCAAACACGAGGGTAGCATCCGGCAACCGAAGCAAATCCCCGTTTTTCAACACCACGCAATCTCCATACTCCAACTGCGTGTCATTCACCTTCGTCTCATTTACCTTGTCCTTATACAGAGACACGCAATGCACGAACCCTTTCCCCGGAACCTTTTTCACCTCCACAACCAAATGATTCCGGCTCATTCGCCGGCTCTCCCCCGTAGGCACTTGAAAATCAGCCGTCGAATTTGAAGCCCGCCGTCCCACGACATTTCTCCCCACCTGTAGGCGGTAAGCCGTCTCCTCCATTCCTTCCACCGCCAGCCGCCCCAACACCAAGTTCTGCTTTGCCTCATTTTTCGTCAATTCATCTTCATACTGGGTATGTTCACCGCTGTCTGCATTCGGATTTGCCACCCGCTGGTACTCCTTAAACGGACGCTTCCGTTTACACACCGGGCAAGTAACATTTTTGTCCTCTATCCCCTCCTGCATCTTCACCTCCAAAACGGCAGAGCAACGGGGACACCTGATATGTATTGTCTCAGTTTCCATCATTTTTCCCTTTTTGTTTATTTCCAACGC
>CALUKF010000059.1 GCA_944321145.1 uncultured Odoribacter sp.
AGCCCTAAAACACCCAATATCAAAATCACGATGGAAATCACCGTAGATAACACCGGACGGTTTATAAATTTATCTAATTTCATCTTACTAAGTTGATTGATTCAATAATCAGGTTCTCGCTTATTTTTGCTGTTGCTGTGCAGCGCCTGTAGCCGCATTCATTTTGGCTTGGGCTTCCTGCTGTGAAACCGGGTTGATTTTCGTGCCGTTGCGCAAAGTGCTTGCACCTTCCATCACCACGCGTTCTCCTGCCTGCAAGCCGCCGGTAATCACGAAATTCTTGCCATCATCCAAGTCATAGACTTGCACTTCACGGGATTCGGCTACCGATTCGTTGTTCACCACGTATACGAAACGCTTGTTCTGCAATTCATAAGTTGCTTTCTGCGGAATGACAATCACATCGTTCAGGGTCGTGGGAATAATCACCATGCCGTTACCACCGCTGCGCAAAAGGCGTTGCGGATTGGCAAAGGTAGCGCGTGCCCGCACGGAACCTGTTGCTTGGTCAATCACCTCGCTGATAGTCGTAATTTTGCCCTTTTCTTCGTATGGCCTGCCATCTGCCGTCAGCAGGGAAACTTCAGGCATTTTCTCGATAATCTTGCCCGGAGTAGAATCTTGGCGCACCAAGTCGAGCAATTCCTTTTCCGTCATGGAGAAGTAGACGTACATCTGTGAAATGTCGGACACCGTCGTCAAAGGCGTTGTAATTGCCGAGCTGACCAAAGAACCCACACGGTAAGGAATCTTGCCGATAACGCCGTCTGCCGGGCTGGTCACCCTCGTATAGGAGAGGTTCTTTTCGGCATTCACCAATTGAGCCTCTGCCTGTGCCAACTGGGCTTTTGCCTGCGCCAATGTGTTCACAGACATTTGATAATTGTATTCGCTGATGATGTTCTTGTCCCGCAGTTCCTTGTTGTTCTCCACGGTCAACTCGCTGGTTGCCACGGTAGCTTTTGCCACTTCCACTGCAGCACGGGCAACGTTCACTGCCTCCTCGTATTGCACAGGGTCGATGACAAACAGCACCTCGCCTTTCTTCACGGAAGCACCTTCATCTACGCACACCTGGGTAATAAAACCGCCTACGTTCGGACGGATTTCAATATCTTGGCGACCCTCGAAGGTGCCCGAGCGGGTGGTCGTCAACGTGATAGACTGCGGTTTCATCGTCGCAACCGCATAATCCGGCACACCCATTTGCATGGTCTGCCGATTGCCGTTACATGCAAATAAGGTAGCGCAAACTACTCCTAAAAGCATTTTCTTGGATTGAATCATCATAAATCTCTGAATTTTCATATTAATATTACTAAAAATACTATTCTATGCACGAATACATCCCCTCGCGTGCAAAATTCGTGCAAAAAGAAGTCCTATGTCCCAAATATTAAGTTATTTTAAATGCTAACGTTATCCATATAAAAAAACACTAATTTATTTTCCCCTCAAAAATCCATTCATATTTCCATACTTTATTTGTAATTTTGCCACACAGAAAAGAACTATATTTTTAAACCGGAATACAATGAAACTATTAGAACAAATCAGGGAGAACGCTAAGAAACAACAGAAAACGATTGTTCTCCCGGAAGGCACCGAAGAACGTACCCTCCAAGCCGCAGACCAAGTGATAGCCGAAGGAATTGCACGCATCATCCTGATTGGCAAGCCGGAAGAAATCCATGCCCTCGCTGAAAAGCACGGATTGAAGCACATCGCCCAAGCTACCATCATCGACCCCGAAAACCATGCCAAGAAAGAAGCATACGCCGACCTCCTCGTGGAACTGCGCAAGAACAAAGGCATGACAAAGGAACAGGCTCTGAAATTAGTCACCGACCCGCTTTATCTGGGCACATTAATGATTAAGAGCGGCGATGCCGACGGAGAAGTTGCCGGAGCTCGAAGCGCAACGGGCGATGTGTTGCGTCCCGCTTTGCAAATTGTCAAGACATTGCCGGGCATTTCTGTGGTATCAGGCGCATTCCTGTTGCTAACCAACAAGCCGGAATATGGCGAGAACGGATTGATTGTATGCGCCGACTGTGCTGTATTGCCCAATCCGACCGCCGAGGAACTGGCACAAATTGCCGTAGCTACAGCCGGCACGGCACGCGCCATTGCCAAAATCGAGCCGAGAATTGCCATGCTGAGCTTCTCTACGAAAGGTTCTGCCAAGAACGAATTGGTAGACAAAGTGGTGAAAGCTACAGAACTCGCCAAACAAATGGCACCCGACGTCCTGATTGACGGCGAAATGCAGGCTGACGCAGCCCTCGTACCTTCCGTAGGCAATAGCAAAGCACCGGGAAGCCCTGTTGCCGGAAAAGCCAACGTATTGATATTCCCCAGCCTGGAAGTCGGCAACATCAGCTACAAACTCGTACAGCGCATCGCAGGCATCGAAGCGGTAGGTCCCGTATTGCAAGGCATGGCGGCTCCGATTAACGACCTTTCCCGTGGATGCTCCGTCAGCGACATTGTCAATCTGATTGCCATCACCGTCAACCAGGCTGCAGCAAAGAAATGAATCTCATAAAAAACAAAAGACAATGAATATATTAGTACTCAATTGCGGCAGCTCCTCCATCAAATACCAATTGCTCAACATGGGCGAGGAAGCTGCTTTGCTGGCAAAAGGAATCGTAGAGAAAATCGGACTGACCTATGGCAGTTTCACCTACAAGCCTACGGGAAAAGACAAAGTAGTCATCGAACAGCCCATCCCCGACCACAGCGCAGGCATGGACTTGATATTAAAAGCCTTGGTTCATCCGGAATATGGCGTATTGAAGTCATTGAACGAAATCAATGCCGTAGGCCACCGTGTGGCTCACGGCGGCGAATACTTTGCCGAAAGCGTGCGTGTTACCGAAGAAGCAAAAGCCAAAATCCGTGCATTGGCAGAAATCGCCCCGTTGCATAATCCTGCCAACTTGAAAGGCATTGAAACGATGGAGCAATTGTTACCCGGCGTACCGCAAGTTGCCGTTTTCGACACCTCTTTCCACCATACGCTGCCCCCGAAAGCCTATATATATGGTATTCCCTACGAATACTACGAAAAATATGGCATACGCCGATATGGCTTCCACGGAACCTCCCACAAATTCGTCGCAGAAAAAGCCTGCCGTCTGTTGGGCTGGGACATTCGTGACAAGAAAATCATCACCTGCCACCTCGGCAACGGCGCATCCATCACTGCCATCCAAGGCGGTAAGTCCATTGACACCTCCATGGGCTTCACTCCCGTTGCAGGCCTCGTCATGGGCACCCGTGCCGGCGATTTAGACCTTGGCGCGCTGCTCTACATCTGCGAAAAAGAGGGGCTGGACGTTAACCAAGCCAATACACTGGTCAATAAACAATCCGGCGTGCAAGGCATTTCCGGCGTATCATCCGACTTCCGTGAACTGAATACGGCTGCCGACGGCGGGAATAAACGGGCAGCTTTGGCATTGGAAGTGTTTGTTTACAACGTGAAGAAATACATCGGTGCTTACGCAGCTGCCCTGAATGGGGTTGACTTGGTAATCTTCACCGGCGGCATCGGCGAAAATGACCAGCCTGTCCGTGAAGAAGTCTGCAAGAACATGGATTACCTCGGCATCAAAATCAATGCAGAGCTGAACGCCACCATCAAAGGCGAAGATAAAATCATTAGCACTGACGATTCCCGCACGAAAGTCATGGTCATCACCACCGACGAGGAGTTGGTTATCGCCATGGATACCATGCGTTTGGCAAAATAAATATTCAAAGAGAATGTCAATATGAAAAATCCCAGCCGTTTGGCTGGGATTTTTCATATCGCTTAATCCATCAGTGCCCGATAAGTGGAAACAGTCGGCGTATCTTTCAACTTGCCTTTCTCTGCCTTACGAGCCCATTTGGCGGGTCCGCCCAAGGCTACGCTGAAACCGAAGTTTAGGTTAAAATTCAACTTACCTACCGGTACAAATTGCGGTGTCACCTTTCCTATCATCTTGTCCGTACCGATGAAAAAGTTCAAAGAACGGGGACAGAAGTTCAGCACCCACCCCCAATTGGCACCGGAATTGCTCACAGTTCCTGTCAACGTGAGGTTCAAAGAATTAATCGGACGGAAATTCACAGACGCCATCAACTCAGTCCAAGTACGGGGAGCGGAAAAGCGGGTCGAGGACAATAAACCAAAACCAACGCGGTCTTCCCACATGGTGTACTCACCTCCAATGTTCAGCGTCGTCTGCAAAGAACTTGCCCGATGGGCTGGAGCCTCCGCCTCATAGAAATGCGCCCACGACTCAAACTCATCGCTTATCTTGTCCAACTCATCGTCCAGCGCGTCATCCTCATTGATATTCACGTTATCGAACCCGTCGAACACATATTCGTCGTTACGCGTCTCCCCCATCAATACGTTCTTCCATGACACGAACCCCAAGTCTACCAAGGCTGCTGACAACGTCAGGTTGTCCATCAACTGGTAAGTAGCCCCGAAATCAAAACCTAACCCCCAGCCGCTCAACGCTGGGCTGTTGAAATCTGTCTCAATACCGTCAATCTCCCCGTCAGCCTTCGTTTCCAGCGTAGCCGCATAGAACGCACCATAAGCCTCGCCATTCGCACGAATCAGCCACTGTTCATCGGACAATTCAATATCCATCGAACTCATCCGTGCGTCAAGATATCCTGCACCAAGCAGAACTTTCACCTTAGCCCCTGCCTGCAAGCGTTCCGTCACCTTGCGGGCATGCCCGAACGCCAATTCCACATAATTGTTGCTCTTCACCCGCAGGTTCTCCAAATGATACTTGCTGCCATTTTCATCGTCCATCCCGAATTTCATAAAACGGAACAAATCCCCCGGCAAGTAAAAGCCCACGCTTGAACGCAGCGACAAGTCGAATGTATTGTAGCCTTTGAAAGCGTAAAAACCGAAAGACAGTATCGAATAATCAAAATTGAATGCCAAACCGTTATTGTTCTTTATGTTCTTCTCAAATTCCGCTGCCGACACATCCGGGTGCATGAACGTCATTAAATTCCCGTCTGCCGTCGGATACAGGAAAGCTTTCAAACTGATATCCGACTGAATGCCGAAATTCACATTCGACAATCCCGGTATGCCAATATAACCATAATCATTCATCAACGCCGGATTCAACTTATGGCGTTGCGGCATCCGCTTCATGAAATAAGACGAATGCAGTGTCTGCTGGGCAAATACGCCCACGCCTGCCAAACACAAACAGAATAATATAACTAATCTTTTCATGGTATTGCCCTTTATTAAATGTCATCAATATCTACCGAGATGCCGCCCGGAATTCTCATCTTGCCGCTCAAGCGAAGGTATTGGTCTTTCTTCAACACTGCGCCATGAACGCCCTCGCTAGCATGAGCCTTTATTTCCATCCCAAGACCGTCGAGTTTTTCCATTTCCCCTTCCACCTTCTCCGTCAGGGTAATAGTAAATTCGCTCGTCTTCATTACCGGCTTGCCGTTCTCCCAGCCTGCCGGCTCAATCGGCATATCCGACGACACCTCAATGCCCGGCAACGCCCTGCCTTCCACATCCAATGCCACAATTGAACACTCCATGCCCAGCGGAATCATATTCTCCACCTGCAACTCCATTTCCACTGCTTCCACATACTTCACGTAATCTGCAATGTCTTTGTTGAAATCATTCACCGTATCCCGGTATACCACCAACAAATCTTCGCCGAATTGCAACGGCACATTCACATTATATTTCACCTTCATCTCATAATCCCCGTGGCTCAAATCAAAGCGGTGCTCCTGCGATTCATCTGCCTCCGCCGTCATTTTAATCTGAATCTCATCCGGAATCTGGCGAATCAGGTTGGGCAAATTCGACACTTCCACGTACTCATAGCCCGGTTCCATACCTTCATTGCTGTTGGAAATAAAGAAGTTCGTCCACGTATAGTCGCCCATCACATCGGCAGCCTTCACCGCAATCTCTCCTCCATTCAATACAATCTTCCCATTCTCAATCACATTGTCTCCTACCATCGGAAGCAACTCCAAATCTGCCACTACCGGCACACCCGTCGTATTCCCCACTTCCAAGGTAATCATCGGATGTGTGATATCCAACACCACATCTTTGTCTTTCAAAAAATCGGGAATATCCCCCAAATCCACAACCTCATTTACCGGGTCTATATCCACATTCACCTTGCCGACAATCTCGCCCACTTCCAAATCCCCCACACTTACCGAAGGTATCACTTGCACTTCCACTTCTGAAGGCACAGTTCCCTGTGGTTCAATAATTACCGACAACTGACCATCCAATGTAAGAGCTCCTTCCAATAACAATTGATGATAGTCATCAATCGGATTTTCCTCAAAATGAAATCCTTCTATTTTTAAATGCGCCTCATAGCCATCATCCACAGTCACAAGCCTATTGATGACCAAACGATGCTCCTCTACATCTTGTCCATCCACAAAATCTATAAAATCCGGAAAAACAATCGTATAATTCACCAAACGCACTTGCTGAACCTCGTCTGAAGCCGTAAAACGGACATAAATATCCAGCGTTGGCTCCCCCACAAACTTCACTTCATCCAATCGTTCCAATTCTTCCGGTACTTCTGCCTCGAAGTTAATCTCCGTCTGGCTGTTAATATCCACTGGATCTGATTCCATCGATGTGCCCCAATCCCCTATATCCTCGCTTGCAAAACGAGATAAATCCACCACTTTGTCAATCGGCTCAATCTCCGACTTCCAACCTGAAATAGTCACCTGCCGGATTTCCGGCACCCGGACATCCACCTCATCCGATTTTGTAATCGTAGCCGTCCCGTCCTCCATAAACATAAACACACTCTCATCGTCCAATTCCAACAGGCTGTCCACCCGGATGCTGTCCGTCGACCCCAAAGGAATTGCAAAATACTTACCGCCAATTCCTACCTCCAACGAAATGTCCTTATCCAAATCATACTCATCATCCACACAAGCACACATTCCGCTTGCAAGCAAAAACGGCACAATCACACGCGACATGCGAATAACTGAAAACATTCTTTTGCTCATTGTCTGAATTTTAGTTGATACTTTAATAATGAAATCACTTTACATACATCGAAAAATGACCTTTTCTTTCCACTTTAATTTTGCGCAAAAATACAAACTTTTTATACAACAAAAAACCTTTCCCTCGAAAAGAAAATGTTAAAACCCACTTCCTTCATTTTCTCCTCCCTCAAGGGCGGCAATCTCGCTGCCTTTTGCTACATTTGCACCATTATAAAACAAATCACAACACTATGGCAGTATATTTCATCAGCGGCATCGACACGGATGCCGGAAAATCCATTGCGACAGGCATCATTGCCCGCACCCTCCAAACAAAAGGCGTGCGCGTCATCACACAGAAATTCATCCAAACCGGGTGCCAAGGCATCTCCGAAGACATCCTCAAACACCGCGAAATCATGGGCATTCCCCCACAGGACGTCGACCGCGACGGC
The DNA here is from genome assembly GCA_944321145.1 of uncultured Odoribacter sp. Taxonomy (GTDB): domain Bacteria; phylum Bacteroidota; class Bacteroidia; order Bacteroidales; family Marinifilaceae; genus Odoribacter. Next base: position 7,509 of record CALUKF010000059.1, read on the forward strand.
ACCACCTGCCCTTACGTCATGACCTACCCCGCTTCCCCGCACCTTGCCGCCGAAATTGACCATGTCTCCATCGACACCGAAGTCATTCACCAAGCCACCGGACGCTTGCTCGAACGCTACGACACCGTCCTGCTCGAAGGTGCCGGCGGGCTCTATGTGCCCGTCACCCGCTCCTACCTCACCATCGACTACATCCAAGAGCACGCCTACCCCCTCATCCTCGTCGCCTCCTCCAAACTCGGAAGCATCAACCACACCCTTATGAGCCTCGAACTCTGCCGTCTCCGTGGCATTCGCGTCAGCCACGTCGTCTACAACGACTTCCCTGCCGACAGCGAATGGATAAAGAACGACTCCATCACCATCATCCGTGCTTACTTGGAGCGCCATTTCCCCGAATGCCGCTTGCTCGAACTTCCCGTCATCCGTAACAACGCATGGGAAACCGCCTCCCTTGACATCCTCTAACCCCGACGCCATGAAAACCGTAGAGCTCCTTGCCCCTGCCCGAGACCTCGCCGTTGCCATTGCCGCCATTGACAACGGCGCCGATGCCGTCTACATCGGTGCGCCCGCCTTCGGTGCCCGCCGTGCTGCTGCCAACAGCGTCGCCGACATCGCCCGTCTCGTCGAATACGCCCACCGTTACTACTGCCGCGTATTCATCACCCTCAACACCATACTCTACGACAATGAGCTTCCTGAAGCCGAACGCCTCATCCGTGAACTCGCCCGTGTAGGCGTCGATGCTTTCATCGTCCAAGACATGGGCATCCTCCGCCTCGACCTTCCACCCGTCTGCCTCCATGCCAGCACCCAAATGCACAACTACGACCTCGAACGCATCCGCTTTCTCGACCGCCTCGGCTTCTCCCGCATCGTCCTTGCCCGTGAACTCACCCTTGACCAAATCCGCACCATTCGCCGCGAAGTCAAAGCCGAGCTCGAAGTCTTCGTCCACGGCGCCTTATGCGTCAGCCTCAGCGGGCAATGCTACCTCTCCCAACGCCTCTTCCGCCGCTCCGCCAACCGTGGCGAATGCGCCCAGCCCTGCCGTCAAAAATGGACAGTCCGTGATGCCGGGGGACGCCTCCTTGTCGACAACCGCCACATCCTCTCCCTCAAAGACCTCAACCTCTCCTCCCGCCTTGCCGACCTCATCGATGCAGGCGTTGACTCCCTTAAAATCGAAGGCAGGCTCAAAGACGCCGCTTACGTTGCCAACGTCACCCGCTACTACTCCTCCCTGCTCGACGCCCTCCCCTCCGTCCGGCGTCCCTCCTCCGGCTCCGTCGCCGCCGCTTTCACCCCCGAACCCGAACGCAGCTTCAACCGAGGCAGTTCCACCTATTTCATCGACGGACGCCAACCCGGTCTTGCCAACCCCGACACCCCCAAATCCCTCGGCAAGCCCATCGGCAAAGTCCTTCAAACCCGTGGCGCCCGCCTCCGCATCCAAGCCCTCGCCCCCATTGCCAACGGCGATGGGCTTTGCTGGCTCCAAAACGGCGAACTCCACGGCATCCGCATCAACACTGCCGACGGCGAATGGCTCACCTGCAACGAGCCCGTCACGATTGCCCCCGGCACCCCCCTCTACCGCAACTACGACAGCTGCTTCAACCGCCTGCTCGAACGCGAGAAATCCCGCCGCACCATAACCATTCGCATCACCGCCACACCCGAAAACGGGCACCTGCGCCTTGACGCCGAGGACGAAGACGGCAACCATGCCACCCTCCTATCCCCCGAAACCTTCGCCCTCGCCGACAACCCCGCCCAACGCCAGCGCCTCTCACAGCAACTCGCCCGTACCGGCGACACCATCTTCCGTTGCACCGAAGCCCGTGTCACCTGCGAGCCCGTCCTCTTCGTCCCCTCCGCTGCAGCCAACGCCCTCCGCCGTGCCCTTCTCGATGCCCTTACCGCCGAACGCGAAACCCGCCGCCCCCTTCTCCCTCCGACCGCAGAGAACCGCACCGTTCCTTACCCCCTTCCTGCCGACTGGCGCCTCAATATTGCCAACCGCCTCGCTGCCGGCTTCTACCACGACCACGGCGTTGCTTCCCCCCAACCCGCCTACGAATGCACCTCCTCCCTCCCCAACGCCCCCCTCATGCGCACCCGCTATTGCATCCTCCACGAACTCAGGCTATGCCTCCGCCATCATCCCGGCCTCCGTCTCCCCCTCACCATCTCCGACGGCAAAAACACCTTCCGCCTCGCCTTCGATTGTAAAGAATGCTTCATGACCATTCTCGACAAACCATAATATTTCACTTTCTAAAATCCATTTCGCCAAGGAACTCCTAATCCCTGCCCTCCAACGCCTTCAACACATTAAAACTTTGTAAAAACCTTCCGCACCCTGGCGGCAAATCCTCTTGCTGCCCTAACTTTGCGCCCCGATTGTAACACTTAAAAAATAAAATACCTATGTGTGGAATAGTTGGTTATCTGGGAGCCAGACAGGCATACCCAATACTCATTAAAGGACTTCATCGTCTCGAATACCGTGGCTACGACAGCGCGGGCATCGCCCTCATCTCCGACGGCGGCATACTCAACCTCTACAAATCCAAAGGCAAAGTCGCCGACCTTGAGCGCTTCGCCGAAGCCAAAGACACCTCCGGCACCGTCGGCATCGCCCACACCCGTTGGGCTACCCACGGCGAGCCGAACGACCTCAACGCCCACCCCCACTACTCGCAATCCCGTTCCCTCGCCCTCATACACAACGGCATCATCGAGAACTACGCCGTCCTCCGCCTCGAACTCGAAAGCAAAGGCTACACCTTCCGCAGCAACACCGACACCGAAGTCATCGTCTACCTCGTCGAATACATCCGTGACACCGACGGCGTCGACCTCTGCACCGCCGTACAACTCGCCCTCCAGCAAGTCGTCGGCGCCTACGCCATTGCCATCCTCTCCAAAGACGACCCCGACTGCATAATTGCCGCACGCAAAAGCAGCCCCCTCGTTGTCGGCATCGGCGAAGACGAGTTCTTCCTCGCCTCCGACGCCACCCCCATCGTCGAATACACCGACCGTGTCGTCTACCTCGACGACGGTGAAATCGCCGTCCTCCGCCGGGGCGAACCCCTGCGCGTCGTCGACCTCCACAACGCCCCCGTCACCCCCGTTGTCCGCCGGCTCGCCATGAACCTCAGCCAACTCGAAAAAGGAGGCTACCCCCACTTCATGCTCAAAGAAATCTACGAACAACCCCAGACCCTCCTCAACTGCATCCGTGGGCGCATCAACATCGAAGGCACAAGCGTCGTCCTCTCCGGCATCATTGACAACCGCGAACGCATCCTCTCCGCACGCCGCATCATCATCGTCGCATGCGGCACCTCATGGCATGCCGCCCTCATCGGCGAACACCTCATCGAAGACCTCTGCCGCATCCCCGTCGAAGTCGAATACGCCTCCGAATTCCGCTACCGCAATCCCGTCATCCTCCCCGACGACATCGTCATCGCCATCTCCCAATCCGGAGAAACCGCCGACACCCTCGCCGCCGTCGAGCTTGCCAAATCACGCGGCGCCTTCATCTACGGCATCTGCAACGTCGTCGGCTCCTCCATCGCACGGGCAACCGACTCCGGTTCCTACATCCACGTCGGTCCCGAAATAGGCGTCGCCTCCACCAAAGCCTTCACAGGGCAAGTCACCGTCCTCTCCATGCTCGCCCTCACCCTCGCCCATGAAAAAGGCACCGTCACCGACGAACGCTTCACCGCCCTCGTGCGCGAACTCCAGCACATCCCCGACCACATCACCCAAGTCCTGAAGCAAGCCCCCGCCATTGCCGACCTTGCCAAAACCTTCACCTACGCCCGCAACTTCATCTACCTCGGGCGCGGCTACAACTACCCCGCCGCCCTCGAAGGCGCCCTCAAACTCAAAGAAATCTCCTACATCCACGCCGAAGGCTACCCCGCCGCCGAAATGAAACACGGTCCCATCGCCCTCATCGACGCCGAAATGCCCGTCGTCGCCATCGCCACCACCGACAGCATCTACGAAAAAACCATCTCCAACATCCAGGAAATCAAAGCCCGCCAAGGCAAAATCATCGCCATCGTCACCGAAGGCGACACCGCCGTCCGCTCCATCGCCGACCACGTCATCCCCGTCCCCCGCGTCGCCGAACCCTTCGCCCCCATCCTCGCCTCCATCCCCCTCCAACTCCTCGCCTACTACATCGCCGTCCACAAAGGCCGCGACGTCGACCAACCCCGCAACCTCGCCAAATCCGTCACCGTCGAATAAACAAGCCCCAAAGAATTGAATATTTGACAAAGTCTCTACCTATAAATAAAAGAGGACGGCTAAAACTTTTTAGCCGCCCTCTTTTAACTTTACATCAATAGATTTTCCTATATTTGCAACATAAATTGCAATCCTTGGGCTTCTTCGACAAAAGATACAACTGCCCGACTTACGCCGGAATCCTCTTTTTCGGCAAACAAGTAGAACGCTTCCTCCCCGGTGCTTACATTCAATACGTAAGATTCGAAGGACAAGGAAGGGCAGGCAAAATAAAAAGCGAATACAAATTCTCAGGCAACCTCTGCAAAGTGCTCTTCCAATTAGACACCTTTGTCGACGCCTCCATTACCAACCGCCGCCCGGTTCCCGTCAGTGCCTTACAAGAAAAAACCGTCATCGACTATCCACACTGGGCAACCCGTGAACTCTTAATGAATGCCATTTGCCACCGTTCCTATGAAAGCAATGGTCCCATCCAATTCTACCAATACGACAACCGCATCGAACTCATGAACCCAGGCGGATTATACGGGAAAGCCAACGCCCAAAACTTTCCTCTCGTTAACGACTACCGCAATCCGATTGTCGCCGAAACGATGAAAGTATTAGGCTTCGTCAACCGTTTCAGCCGTGGCGTGCTCCGTGTCAAAGAAGAACTCAAAGAAAATGGAAATGGAGACCCTCAATTCAGCCTTGACCTCGGCACCGCTTTTATGGTGACAGAACCCATCTCTGCCGAAGCCCTATTATACCCTTGTGAAGCCGAAGGTGAGGAAAAGAATGAGGAAAAGGCTGAGGAAAAGGCTGAGGAAAAGAGTGAGGAAAAGAGTGAGGAAAAGAGTGAGGAAAAAGAAAAGCATAACAACGTAAATGACAACAACTTAAAAAGAAAAAAGGAAAAGTATAAGACAAAAAGTGAGGAAAAGGCTGAGGGAAAAGGTGAGGAAAAGGCTGAGGAAAAGGCTGAGGAAAAGGCTGAGGAAAAGAACACCCTGACAGAAACAGAACAAAACATCTTAAAAATCCTCGCCGTCAAACCGGAAGCAACCTACGCTTTCATTTCAGAAAAACTCAAAGTCAGCGAAACCTCCACATACAACACCATTAAAAAACTCAAATCCAGAGGATGGATAAAACGGGAAGATGGAAGAAAACACGGCAAATGGACCATATTAAAAACCGTCGAATAACCTCCCCCTCACAACACAACGAACCCCGGTGCCCTCACAGGCTCCGGGGTTCCTTTTCCATCCAGCGAACGGCTGCCGCTACACACTGCCACCCATGGTGACATGCACCGTCTTGCTCGCCTTCTTGCCTGCGCTGTCCGTTGCGAAAGCATAGCCCTCCACATCTGTGCTCCACAAATCCGACAGACTGATCTGAACCGATTGCTCCGAACCCCGAGCCCCAAGCTCTTCAATCCGAGAAAACAAGTTCTCCTTGTCCACCACAATCGCATACACCTTGTCATCCGTCTTGCAATTCGATTCATCGGGCTGTGCCTGCAAATTCACCGACACCGTCTTCGTCTCCCCATCTATGCTCATCGACACCGACGGCGGGAACAGCACGCCCTTCGAAAACTGCAATGCCTCGAAATCCACCGCTACACTCACCCCGTCCTCCAGGCATGCGTCCTTGTTCAGCGAATGCCAAGCATTGGCGACAGTCTGGCCCTTCGGCGGTTTCAACCCCACCTTTGCCACCTCGCTGAACCATTGCGACAGCGACGACAGCGTGCCAAACTTGGCTCTTTGTAACTCTTGTGCCGGAGTATTGCTACGATACTCCCCCTTACTCAATGTACGTACATAATTCACGCCATTCCGTACATAATACACAAAGCCTCCCGCTTTGTTCAACATGGCTCCAGTTGCATCTGGTTTAATCTTTGCCATAATTAATTGGTTTTAATTTGTTATTTTTGGATTTTTTAGAAATGAATAAAATCATAATATATTGAATTATATTGATTATTATTTGCATTCCCTCTTTTTCAACCCCACACGTCTCAGATTCCGTGATTAAACACAGCCCCATTTTGACATCCATCATTCGGAAATGCATAAATACATTGTCAAATATCGTGCCAAAAGTATAATTTTAACCTCATAATGCCGAAAAATCAAACTTACAAAACAAATATTTTCAACAAGCACCACACCAAATCCCATTCCACACAACAACACAACCAACTGAATAACAGAACAAAACAAACACAATAAATATATATTTATACAATTTCAAATCAACAAACAAAATACAACACCACAAAACAAAACTGACATTGTGACACGCCGCAACCTGACACAAATATGCCATTCCTGCCAACCTGACACAAAACATGCCACCAACCACAAAAAACTCCGCCAAACGTCCCCTAAAACACCCGACACCACCCCTATACAAAAACAAGGGCAGCCAAAATCCTTCAGCCGCCCTCGCCTTTTATCTTCCATCCGACACTTCACCGCCGGACAAAACCATTTTCAATATCTAAACTCAATAAATAATCAATAACTGTAAACATACCACCCTTTTGCTTCTGCAATGCTCGGATCACCCAATTCATCGCACAACAACTCGCCATAATCAACAACAGGCAAAGCTTCATATACATTATTCATCCCAACATCTGCAAATCTATTTTCTTGACAACTCAATTCAACCAATTCTGTATTCTTGCTAACGTCTAATTTAGTCAATGAATTTCTGCCACAAGCTAAATAAGCCAATTTCGTACATTTGCTTACATCCAATGTGGTCAATTGGTTGTTCCAACAATTCAAATCAACCAATTCTGTATTCTTGGTTACATCTAAAGAAGTCAATTGATTGCCAGTACACCACAAATAGACTAATGTCGTGCATTCGCTTACATCCAATGAAGCCAACCGGTAATTGCTGCCATCATGGAAAAACAAACCAGAAATATTTTTATCACCCTTAATCACGATTGTATGCTCCTTCTCACCGTCAGTATAAGTATGTTCACCACCAGGAACATCATACCAAATTATATCCTCTTCCTCGTCAATATCAATCACACTTTTAAAAGTTTCAATAGTTCCATCACCCCAATCAATAGTTACTTCATCCCCTTCATTTAGAGTTGTAATGTCAAATACAATCTCATCAACTTCCGCAACCATAGTAATAGTTCCGTTCCCCTCATAATTGCCGCCGCCATCGTTGCCACCCTTGTTGTCGTCATCGTCCGAGCAGGACGCGAATGCCATAGTACCTAGTACCACCAGCATCAAATAAAATAACCTTTTCATCTCGATTTAAATTTAAAGTATTCGTATTTCATTTTTAATTCATTTCGTCCATGCACGATTCCCGTTTTCCCACATTCCAAGCCAAACAGCCGCTCAAAGCCGTCTGGTTCTTCTTGCTTCCTTCCTTTTTCCGGTAATCATGAGATTCATACACATACTTAACATTCTACATGCCAATAAATTATCATATTATACCTTGTTATTGTATATAATGCAAATATAGAAAGGATTTTTGTAGGAGCAAATTATTCCGTGGATTTATTTTCTAAAAAGTTAGTATTGGGAGATTTTCCACATAAAATAGCTCTTATCTCCCACTCCCATAGGTATCTGATAGCTATTAACACCACATCACTACCACATCAACACCACATTATAACCACATTTTTGAGGTAGTGAGCACGTTATTATTTGGAAGTTATGAATTTTTTACTGATATTTGTACCGAAGAGGACACGGAGAGGAGACGGACAGGGGACGATGAACGATGAGAGATGAACGATTAACGAACAATAAAAGACAAGGATATGAAAGTAAAGGATATGTCACAGCCGCTGATTAGCGGGAGGATGGGAAACTTGGTGTATTACGTGAGGAACGGGAAACAATGCGTGCGGAGGTACGGGGTGCCGGGAAAGAAAAGGAAAAAGACGGACTCGGCTGCCCAAAGGGAAGCGAACGTGCGGTTCGGCACTTCGCAGGCATTTTACAAGCATTTTTGCGAGGAGGTGTCGGCGGAAATGTGGCGGGCTGCAGGGAAACTGAGGGACATGATGCCCAAAAACCTGTTCGTGTCGGTGAACAGCCGGTATTTCGGGATGGACAAGGAGGGGAACGGGGTGCTGGTGGACTGCGAGCGGTTCCGGTTTGCGGAGGGGGAGCTGGCGTTGCCGAGGGAGGTGCGAGTGGAAAAGGACGGGGACGGGTGGCGAGCCGTGTGGCAGGACGAGCGGCTGGCGGTGAGCGGGGCGGCAAGCGACAGGCTGCAGG
>CALUKF010000060.1 GCA_944321145.1 uncultured Odoribacter sp.
TTTTCTTTTTCTGCCATAATGTATATATTTTTACTGTAACTGTTTGTTTGAAAAAACGAACAAATTTAGCCCTTTCAGGCGATTAAAAAAATTATTTGCCGCTTTTTTTCTTTAATTTAAAATCCCGGCAAATTCAACGTGATGGTCGGGATGAGCAATACGAAGCCCAAAACAATGAGCAATAGCAGTATTTTCCCGAACCATTTCACCCAAACGTCGTATGGAATCCGGGCTATCCCCAGTGCCCCCATCAGCACGGCGGAGGTCGGCGTCAGCATGTTCGTAAAGCCGTCCCCGAATTGATATGCCATGACGGTTGCCTGCCGCGAAATCCCGATAACGTCTGAAAAAGGCGCCATGATGGGCATCGTCAGCGCCGCTTTTGCCGAGCCCGAAGGGATAATCAGGTTAATCAGCGTCTGGATGACATACATCCCCCACAGCGACACCAGCCGTCCCGCCTCGCTCAGCAGCGAAGCCAGCCCGTGCAGAATCGGGTCGATGATACGCCCTTCTTGCAGCACCTGGATGATGCCCCCTGCCAGCCCAACCACGATGGCTGCCGACAGGATGTCCTTTGCTCCCGCCATGAATTCCTTGATGATGCCGTCGGCATTTTTCCCCGAAGCGTAACCCGCCAAAATCCCCATCGCCAGGAAAATGCCCGATATCTCCGGCAAATACCACCCGTGCCCCATCACGCCGATGACCAGAAATACCACCGTAAACGCCAATAGCGTCAGCACGAAGAAATGGAACGACCGCCGCAACCCCATCCACCCGAACAGGGCGAACAGCGCTGTGCATACAGGCACGGCATAAAGCGTTGCCGTGCGGCTCCCCACGGCAAAAACGGTTTGCGGATAACAGGCTGCAAACGCCAACAGTGCCGCCGTCACCAGCCCGTACACCACGTATGCGCTCCGTGGCGTGCTGTAAGCCACCGCCTCCGCTTGCTGCCCCTGCCGGTTGCGCCAATAAGCATCCGCCTCATACATCGGCGAAAGGCGCGGGTTGCGCTTCACCCGTGCCGCATAAATCAGCACGCAGGCGATAATTACCGCCGTCAGCACTGCCCAACAGAAAAAGCGGTACTCAAATCCCGAGAACAGCGGCAGCCCCGACAGCCCTTGTGCAATGCCTATCGTAAAGGGATTCAGCATCGCCCCCGAAAACCCCACATGCGCTGCCACATACACCATGCACAGCCCCGTAATCGAGTCATACCCCATCGAAATCGCCAGCGGCACAATGATAATCACAAACGCCAGCGTCTCCTCGCTCATCCCGAACACAGCCCCGAACAGGCTGAACAACAGCATCACCAGCACGATGACCACATTGTTCACCCCGATCCGCCGCATAAACCGGTGCCGCTCCAGCCCCTTCGTAAAATTCAGGAAAGAAAAAATCCCCACGTCAATCGCCCGGCTGCTGTTCATCACCTGGAATGCCCCGCCGATAATCAGCAGGAACGCGATGATGCCCGCCTGTTGCTCGAACCCCTCCAGCAAGGCGGTGAACACCTGCCACATTTGCGGTGACGCTTTCACGGCATGATACGAATTGTCCACAATCACAGTCCGTTCCGTCCCGTTCACCGTGACCGTCTCCCGGTCATATTCCCCCGCCGGGATAATCCACGACAGCACTGCGCAAATCAAAATAATCGACGCGATAATAGTATAGGTATGAGGTATCTTCTTCCACATGGCATTTCCTTGTTTTACGCCTGCAAAGATATGCAAAATAAGGGAATCTGTTATATATTGTACGCACGAGAATAAATTCGTCATTCGCTTAACAATCCTTCCTATTCTATTTGGACGGAATATAAATTATTCCGAAATTTGCGTCTCACAAAATAACAAATAAAGAACTGCACTATGGAAAAAATCAAAGTAGCCGTTGTCGGATACGGCAACATCGGAAAATATGTAATCGAAGCCTTGCAAGTTGCGCCGGACTTTGAAATCGCAGGCATTGTGCGCCGCAACGCCTCCCAGGTTCCCTCTGAAATTGCCCAATACCCTGTGGTGGGCAGCCTCCGGGAACTGCCGGGCGTGCAGGTTGCCATCCTCTGCACCCCCACCCGCAGCGTCGAGCAATATGCCACCGAAGCCCTCTCCATGGGCATCCACACTGTCGACAGCTTCGACATCCACACCCAGACCGTCTCCCTCCGCCGCACGCTGGACGAAGTGGCTCGCCGCCACAACACCGTCGCCATCATGTCCGCCGGTTGGGATCCCGGCACCGATTCCATGATTCGCGCCATCCTGGAGGCATGTGCTCCCAAGGGATTGACCTATACCAATTTCGGTCCCGGCATGAGCATGGGGCACACCGTTGCCGTCAAAGCCATCGAAGGCGTCAAAGCCGCCCTCTCCATGACCATCCCGACGGGCACGGGCATCCACCGCCGCATGGTATACATCGAGCTGCAGCCCGGCTATGACTTCCAGGACGTTGCCCGCCGCATCAAAGCCGACGACTATTTTGCCCACGACGAGACCCACGTCCTCCAAGTCGAGAGCGTCGATGACCTCCTTGACATGGGGCATGGCGTCCACCTCACCCGCAAGGGTGTCTCCGGCAAAACCCAAAACCAGCTCTTCGAGTTCAACATGCGCATCAACAACCCTGCCCTGACCGCCCAAATCATGGTATCCTCCGCGCGGGCAGCCATGCGCCAGTCTCCGGGTTGCTACACCCTGATTGAAATCCCCATCGCCGACCTCCTCTACGGCGACCGCGAAGACCTCGTCCGTCGGTTAGTCTGACCGCCCCTTGCCATTATCGCAAAGAAATTGTTCCCCAATGCTTGCAAAAGCAGGCATTGGGGAACAATCTTTTTTATACCCTTTTACCCTGATTTCTCTTCCTCTAAAATCCCCTGCCATAAATTCCCTCTCATAACTCCCCTTTCATTTTTGTAAAAAATCTCGAAAACCACCTGCCATTATCCTGCTTTTCCCCCTGCCTTCCGGCTCCTTTCCGGCTATATACGCTATATTAACTCTAATGTTACTCTAATATAACTCTTATTTTAGTCTAATCCGGATTAGAGTTGATTATGTGTTTATTATGTTTTATTTAATCAAAAAAACAGGATTGATTACGGGAGGGGGCAGGGAAGGAGGGGAGAAGAGCAGGAGGGGGATGTGGATTGAAGCCAAAAGAGAACAGGGAGATAGAAACGGAAGGACGGGAACCGGAAGCGGGAGATTCCGAGGCATTTCCTTTTGGGAATTTGGAAAATTTCCTAAATTTGCGGTGGACAATTTAGATGATTTATGCGTTATAGTGACGAGCAAATATTGGAAACGGTGAATACGAAAGACAAGGTGTTGTATAAACGCTTGTATGACACGTACTATGCCGTGTTGTGCCGCTATGCGTCTAAGTTGTTGCGCCGCAGGTCGGGCGGGGAGGAGGAGGATATCGTGCAGGAGGTGTTTATCGGGCTTTGGGAGGGGGACCAGACGTTTACCGACGTGGAGGCGCTGACGGCTTATCTTTACCGTTCGGTTTATAACGGTTGCGCCAATTTTGTGCGTGACCGCAAGGAGTCGGTGGCTCCGGAGGAGGTGGAGGATTTGCTGCCTGTCGAGTTCGCCGGGGCGGAGAATGAGCGCGCCATGATTGAGGAGGAGTATTATCGCCAGATTTACCTCGCCATTGACACGCTCTCCGAGCAACGCCAACAGGTCATCCGGAAGGCACTGGCAGGCAAGACGAATGAGGTGATTGCTGCGGAGATGTCTATTTCTGTGAATACCGTCAAGACCCTGAAGAAGAATGCCTACGAGGATATCCGCAGCCAAGTCTCAAAGGTGGAGTTTGCCTTCTTCCTTTTCCTGATGCACGGGGTGTAGGGCGGAGATGTCTGATGGGCTAACGGTTTTTGTTTTTGCCCGATAGCAGGGATAGGCATAAAAATTGCCGGATAAAAAGTGCAGTTTTGATGAAAATTGCTGTTTAAAAAGTGCAATTCACGTTTTGTCCCTGTGTTTTTGTGATAAATCTCACACTTTTCTTCGATAGATGGTGCAAAGTTGCTTTTTATATTGAAAATACAAGTTTTTGCGGAGGATTTGTGAGGGGCTGGCAGAGGGGGAAATGTTAAATTGGAGGGAATTAACTTTATTTAATAGAAAAACCATCACCCGTTTTTGAAGTTGTGTGTTTACTCATAAAGTATAAATTTTTTGTGAAGAATCAAATTGTTGAATAGAATGAAGAGAGTGAACGAGATTGTCAAGTTGTTGTGGGGGCGGAAGACGGGGATGTTGAGCGGGGAGGAGGAACGGCAGCTACAGGAGTGGATGGAGGAGGAGGAGAATCGCCGGATGGCGGATCGGGTGTTGTCGGAGGAGGGGGAACGGGAGGCGTTGGGCGCTTATCGGCGTTATGACGCTGAGAGGGCGTATGCGCGTTTTGTTGCCCGGGTGGGGGGAAGGAAGGTGCGGAGTATGCGTGTGCGCCGGTGGATGTGGGCGGCAGCAGGGTTGGCGTTGCTGGTGTGCGGGAGCGTTTGGCTTGTGGGGCAGAAGGCTGTATTGCCGGGCGTGGAGGAGGAGATTGTGCCGGTGACGGGGAAGGCGATTTTGGTGCTGGGAAATGGCGAGGAGGTGGCGTTGGGGCGTGACCGGGCTTTGTATGAGCGGGATACGAACGGGATGTATGTCCTGGGCGATTCTGCGCGTTTGGTTTACCGGGAGCGTGCGGGGGAGGAAAAAGCGGAGGCGGTGCAGTTGGTGTATAATAAGTTGCTGGTGCCGCGTGGCGGGGAGTATGCGTTGCAGTTGTCGGACAGCACGCGGATTTGGGTAAATTCGGAGTCGGCGTTGAGGTATCCGGAGACTTTCGGTGCGGATGTGCGGGTGGTGGATTTGGAGGGGGAGGCGTATTTTGCAGTGGCGAAGGACAGTGCCCGTCCTTTTATTGTGCGTACGGGAGGCATGGAGTTGCGGGTGTTGGGGACGGAGTTCAACGTGGCTTCCTATCGGGACGAGGCGTTGACGACGACGCTGGTGAGCGGACGGGTGGCTTTGGCTGCGGGACAGGCGGCAGTGGTGTTGGAGCCGGGAGAGCAGGCGGTGTTGTCGTCCGACGGGTTCAGCAAGCAGCGGGTGGATGTGCAACGGGTGACGGCTTGGAAAGACGGGGTGGTGGCGTTTGAGGACGAGCGTTTGGGGGATTTGATGGACAAGTTGTGCCGTTGGTATGACATTCAGGTGTTTTATCAGAATCCGGGTTTGCAGGATGTGCGGATTACGGGTTATATAAATAGGTATAAGGATATCCGGATTTTGCTGGATAAGCTGGAGATGTTGGATTTGGCGGAGTTTGAGGTGCGGGGACGGACGATAACGGTAAGAGAGAAATCCTAATTTTATGTTTTAATATATCATATTATGAATCAAATGTCAGATTTATCCCCTCGGGGAAGGAAGAGAGGCGTGGGCAGGCGCTTGAGATTGTGCATGTGCCTGTTGTGCTTTTTCTGTTTGAATGGTTGGGCAGTGAATTATGCCCAGACTTTAACTTTGTCGCTGAAGGACGCAAGTTTGAAGGAAGTGTTTAATTGGGTGGAGCGGAACAGCGATTATCGTTTTTTGTATAAATCCGCTGATGTTTCCGGTATCCGGGTCGGAGATGTCCAAGTGGAGAATGTGTCAGTAGAGGCGTTGTTGGACCATTGCCTTGCCAATACCGGGCTGGTGTATGAGCGCGATGCCGATTTGATTGTGGTGAAGGAAGGAGAAGAGTTGCCGCAGAGCGTGGAAGAGCCTGTTCATGCGAAGGGTACGGTGGTGGACGAGGAGGGCAATCCGTTGCCCGGCGTGGCTGTCATGATTGCCGGTACGACGGTGGGCGTAACGACGGATGTGAACGGCAACTTTGAGATTGTCTGCCCCGGCAGCCAGTCAGAGGTGAAGCTGGTGTTCAGCTTTATCGGCATGAAGGCGCAAACGGTGGTGTACAAAGGGCAAGACTTGAAGGTGACGATGGTGGAAGAGGCTATTGAGTTGGGGGTTGCCAATGTGGTGGAGACCGGTTACCAGACGATTGACCGCCGGCATTTGACCAGCTCTATTTCTTCTGTGAAGGCAGAGGATATTTTGGTGCCGGGTATGACGAGCATTGACCAGGCTTTGGAGGGACGTATTCCCGGTTTGGTGTTGATGACGAACTCCGGCGAGGTGGGAGCAACGCCCCGTATCCGTGTGCGCGGTACTTCAACCCTTATCGGTAACCGCCAGCCGCTGTGGGTGTTGGACGGTGTAGTATTGTATGACCCGGTGGATGTAGACCCGTCGGATTTGAATAACCCGGACTATATTAATATTATCGGTAATGCGATTGCCGGTATCAATCCGCAGGACATTGAACGTATCGACGTGCTGAAGGATGCTTCGGCTACGGCTTTGTATGGTACGCAGGCAGCCAATGGCGTGATTGTGGTGACGACGAAACGCGGTGTTGCCGGGCGCACTTCTTTCTCTTACAGCCATACGTCGAAGTTTACGCGCCGCCCGCGTTATACTGACCGGGCAATCAACCTGATGAACTCTCAGGAGCGCATGCAGTTCGGTAAGGATTTGGTGGACAGCCACTATAATTTCCCGCAGTATATGCCTATGGTAGGCTATGAAGGAGCTTATTATAATTGGATGAGCGGGCAGATGAGCTATGAGGACTTTCTGAAGGAAGTGCAGCATTTTGAAACGGTGAATACCGATTGGTTTGATATCCTGACCCGTGACGCTTATTCACAGACGCATAACATCAGTATGTCAGGCGGAACGGATAAGGTGCGTTATTATACTTCAATCGGCCTTTCAGATGATAACGGTGTAACCCGGACTTCTTACACCGACCGTTATACGTTGTTGATGAACTTGGATGCCAATTTGTCGAAAAAGTTCACGGCTTCTTTGTCAATCAATGCCAATATACAGCATAAGAACCACGTGCCTACGGAAGTCGGGGCAATGGATTATGCGTATAATACGACACGGGCTTTGCCCTGTTTTAATGAGGACGGGAGCTATTATTTCTATCAGGTAGCGAATGACAATGATACTTATTTGAATTACAATATCCTGAATGAAATCGACAACAGTGCGCAGGAGTACAATGGAAGCACGATTATGGCTTCGTTGAATATGCGGATGAACCTGACCGATTGGTGGAATGCTACGGTGTCTGCTTCTTATTCCAAGAGCAGCACGCGGCAGGAGGACTGGTGGGGTGAAAAGTCTTGGCATGTGGCTTCTTTGCGTAATGCAGAAGAAGACCAGACGCCTCCTACGGGAGAATACGGATATTGCTATTTGCCATACGGCGGCATTTTGTCTACGACCCAGAGTGACGCTACAAACATGATGTTGCGTATCCAGAGCAATATCAGCAAATACGTGGATGGGGACGACCAGAAGCATTTGGTTGCCGCTTCTTTGGGTTTTGAAGCCAATTCCAATAACAATACGAGCATTGCAGATGAGACAAGAGGTTATTTGAAAGACCGGGGGCAGCAGTTCGTGGATATGTCCGGAACTGATAATTCACGGAATGAGGAGACCCACTATATTATAGATGATTATCCTTATTTTAAGGATTGGCTGGCAGAACCGCATCGCAAGATTACGGAAAACCTGACCAATAAAATCAGTGGTTACTTGACTTTGTCTTATTCTTATAATGATTTGTTTACCTTGAATCTGAACGGCCGTTTCGATGCTTCCAATAAATTCGGTAGTGAGAGCAACAACAAATTGTTGCCGGTGTGGTCAGTTTCCGGTATGGCAAATCTGAGGGAGATACTTTATCGTAACCGTTTGGCTGACGATTATGAATTGCAGGATCGTTTTTGGCTGACGGAAGCGCGTTTGCGTGTGTCTTTCGGGCAGCAGGGAAATATGATTGACGGCGAGACGCCGGATATGCTGTTGACTCAGGGCGGTATTGATACATGGTATGGAGAGTATGTTTCCACTTTGTCCAAGTTGCCGAACCCGAATTTGAAATGGGAGGTGACCAATCAGACAAACATCGGTTTGGATTTGGCTTTCTTTAAGGCACGTCTGAGTGTCGGTGTGGATTTCTATTTGAAGAAAACGCATGACTTGTTGTCCAATATCGATGTTTCCAGTGTGAACGGAACTCCGGGCGGTACGTACGTGATGAACAATGGCAATGTGTCCAATACCGGTTTTGATATTTCTTTGTCGGGCTATCCGATTAAGAAAGACGATATTAGTTGGTACATGTCTACCTATTATTCTGTGAACTGGAACGAGGTGGAAACCCAGCCGTTGGAGAATTATACGATGACTACGATGTTGGACGGTAATGCCATCATCAGCGGCAAGCCAATCAGTACGTTCTATTCTTATAAGTTCTTGGGCTTGGATCCTCAGACGGGTATCCCTTTGTTTGACGATTGGGAAGACCGTGTGCATTTGCTGTACGGCAAATCGGTGGCTGAGGTGATGATGACGGTATTGGAAGAAAGCGGTTGCCGTGATCCGTTTATTACGGGTAACTTGAATAACAATGTGAAATGGAAGAACTGGAACCTTTCGTTTAACTTGGCTTACAGTCTGGGTTCTAAGGTGCGGCTGTTTGATATGTACGACCCGATTCAGAGCGGCGTGACGCCGATTGAAAATGTGCGGAAAGAATTTACGGAGCGTTGGATGGTGCCGGGCGATGAAAAACGCACAAATTATCCGGTATTGTTAAGTCCGAACGATCCGTTGTATGCAAGATACGATATGCACTGGTCTGCTGATGCCAATCAAGGTTACCGTGGTTTGACCGGACCGTTTGCAGAAAGCATCTGGCAGATGTATGACAATTCGAATATCCGGGTGGTCAGCGGCAATTATTTGAAATTGCAGTCTTTGACTTTGCGGTATAACCTTTCGCCGAAAGTATTGAAAAAGACTCCGTTCTCTTATTTTGCCATCAATTTCAGCACGCAGAACCTGTTTACCATTTCTGCCAAGGCATTGAAAGGACAAGACCCGTCGCAAGCCGGATTCGACAAGCCGAATTTGTCTGTGCGTCCGACTTACACACTGGGACTTAACGTATCATTTTAAAATTGTAGCGATATGAAAATTAGAAATATATTGATTGGAATGTTGTTGCTGGCATCTGTGGGATGCAGCAATTTCTTGGATGAGTTTTCGCAGACGAATATCCGGGCATCCAAGATTTCAGATTACGATGAGTTGTTGCTGGGGTCTGTATATATGCCCAGTTTAAAACCGAATGAACCGACTTATTATGTGTATCCTCGTCCGGCTACATCTTGTTCCTTTTTTAACATGATGGATGATGACATTAATGGCGTAGATATAGAAGCATTGAATAGTGTAGGTTATTATGCAACGGAATGGCCAAGCTTTTCAAGAGGAATGTTTGGTTACATGACTTGGCAAAAGGATTTGACCAATACCATGACAGGTACTTGGGCAGATGACGCTACGTGGGATGATTTGTACCAAAGAATAGCCATCTTAAATACCACGTTGGAAGAGATTGATCTGTTGGATAATATTTCAACCGACCAAGAAATTGCCGATTACCATCGGGTAAAAGGTGAATGCCATTTCTTGCGGGCACAGTTCTATTTGATTTTAGCCAATTTGTATGGGAAACCTTACAATCCTGCAACGGCTTCTACGGATTTGGGTGTGCCTTTGAAAATTACTTCCGGTGTGGAGCACGACAATGACAAGGAAACCCAGTTTGACCGGACACCGTTAGATCAGATTTATGCACAAATTGTCAGCGATTTGCAGAATGCAGTGGAGCAATTGACAATAAGTTCGAAAGGGGAGCTTTACCGGGCATCCAAAGAGGCTGCTGTATTGTTGTTAAGCCGGGTATATTTGTATATGCAGGAATGGGAGGAGGCTAAAGATTTGTTAGAGCCGAATATGGAGGATTATTTATTGACTTCTTTAGTGACCATGGATTCTATTGGAAGTGGAAATCCTTTTATCACGGAAGACAATGCTGAGGTAATATTTTCACAAGGCTCTCTTTTCTCTCAAATCATTATGACAGGAAATCCGCCTGATTTCTGTGTAAGTGATAATCTCTATTCTTTGTATGATGCAGAACATGATTACCGGACTTTGTTCTTTGAAAAGAATGCTTATACGGATAGTATAGCTTTGGTAGGCAAATATTATACCGGTTCCCATCGTTCACGGGTATCTGACGTGTTGATGTTGCGTAACGCAGAGGCTTATTTGAATATGGCAGAGGCTTGTGCGATGATGGGTACGCAGGATGGATTAGCTAATCAATATTTGAACGCTTTACGGAGAACCCGAATTAAGGATTATGTAGATCAAACTTATGCAGGTGAGCAATTGGTGAATGAAATCCGTAATGAACGGCGCAAAGAGCTTTGTTTTGAGGGACACCGTTGGTTTGATTTGAGGCGTTATACGGTATCAGATCCTTATCCCTATTCAAAGCAGATTCGTAGGAAGTATTGTACGTATGAAACAACAACACCGTACGCAAAAAATACGGTTTATGAGTACATATTGGAAGAAAATGATGCTGCTTATACATTGGACATTCCGAAGAATGTGAAAGAGTTTGATACCACTCCGATGCCGGGCAATGACCGTCCGGAGCGGGTGCCTTTGGAAACAGTAGAAAATGAAAATTAAAAACGAGAAGATTATGAGATATTTACTTATCAGCATCCTGTTTGTTTTGACTTTCTGCTCTTGCCAGAAAGAGGATGAATTGACCAATGAATTGGATTTTTCCAATGTGTTTGAAATCACAAATGACCCAAACGATGCTGTGCAAAGCGCTCGTTATGAGATTTACAGCAAGTATAACGTGTCGGTTTATTTTAATGATACTGTCGCCAGCCAATTGATTCGCTATGATGTTAATGGCAATCCTTATTACCGGTATGAGACATTGGATATGGCATGGACGTTTTTTGACGAGAGCGGTACGGATGAAAATGTGACCTATCGGTATTTTTATATTGAAGGCGAAGAGCGTCAATTAAAAGCATTGGAACGCCTCACTACCTTTTTGGAGGGATTGAATGAAAAGATGCGTCCCGCAATAGTTTTTGCTGTGGATTCTGTTTATTTGCTCCGTTCAGACGGAGTCATAAGCAATGTGATGGGGTATTCAGAGGCGAGTAAAGATGTATGGGGAAATATTATCGTGAGTCGCAATGTGAGTTACCGTTCCAATTTCCGCAATTTGTTGATTACCTCATTGCCGGATATTAGTGATGAGATGGCAGATGAATTAAATGTTTCACTTACGAGGGATTTGGCTGTGAGCAAAATATATAACTTTTCCGATAAACTGAGCGATTTTGAGACCGTAACCCCGGATGACTATAATCGCACAGGTGTGTTTACTTATCCAACAGATGATGAGATGGCAGCAGAAGTTGGTGAGGGCTTGGAAACATTGATGGAATATTACGGAGCTTATTATGTGGGGTATGGTCGTCCTGTTTCAATGTTTGAGGCCGGTTATGACGAACGTATAATGGGGTATGGATTCCCTGAATCTTTTGTCGAAGCCAGCCGGGCAAAATACGCTTCTATTGTAGGACCTTTAGGATTTGTGATGCCACGTGGAACCACTTCAGGAGAGACAATGCGGAATACTCCAGTAGATGTAGATAATGATATTACGGCATTTGTACAATTGGCATTGATGTATACTCCTGAAGAGATACAACATTATTGGGGCGGGTATCCTTTGGTAATGAGAAAATATAATATCATTGCGGATATTTTAGTAAATGACATGGGTATAGATTTAGAAACAGAATGATTATGAAAAAGTTTATATTGATAGTTTCGGTTATTTTTGTGGCTTTATGGGCATGCAATGATGAGGAGAAGGTTTCCTATTATCAAGTGCCTAATGTATCGGCTGCAGAAGATTTTGTAGATGCTCGGGATCAGAAAGTCTATAAATGTATCACGATTGGCGACCAGATTTGGTTGGCAGAAAATTTGGCTTATCGGGTAACGCTAGGGGATAATAATTTGGCGTGCAGGACTTTTGAGGAAGATTATCTTTCCATACCGATAGATTCGGTAAAGATTCCTGCGGAGGATTATATAGCTGCAATGTATCAGGATATAGCCAATGGAGTTATTGAAGATGTAAATGGTATGAGTATGTATATCGAAATGATGCTTTCGATGGGAGCTTCAGTTGATGATATAATATTGTATTACCCTGATTTTGCACCAGCCTTTGAAAGATATAAGAAAGAGTTGCCAGAACGAGTTGTACTTAGTCAATTAATAGCTCAGGGGCAGGTGACTGACAGAGAAAACGGCCACTATTCTGATTCCTTAGGCTATCTGTATAGTTTAGAAGGCGCCTTGGCAGCACTTCCGGCAGAAGGAGGCTGGCGTTTGCCGACTGATGAGGATTGGAAAAAGTTGGAGCGCTATTTGGGCATGGCAGAAAGCGAAGTGGAACGCGAGAACGATTGGCGGGGTACAACGGAAGGCGCCCTGCTGAAAGAAGGCGAGCATGGCATCGGTTTTAACGCTTTGTTCGGAGGCGGCAAGATGTACACGGCCGGTTATAGCAAGTGGTATGATAATGAGTCTTTTTCGCGCAAAGGACAGAATGCTTATTTCTGGACTTCGACCACAAGACCGGAGACAGACTCTACGGATGTAGGCGTGATTCGTTCCATGGCTGTCTTTACGGACCAGATTCTTCGGACGACGACCCGTTTGGTGAATGAAGACGGGCATCCCACGATGTTCAGCGTGCGTCTGGTAAAAGATAAAGAGTGATTAACGACGAATAATTAAAGATTAACGATGAAAAGAGTAAAATTATTGATGTTGTGGGTCGGCTTGGTTTGTTGCGCTCCGGTGTGGGCGCAACAGGCTGACGCTGATACGGCAACGGTAAAAGTGAAGTTTTTGGATTCCTATGACGAAGCATTGAAGGAAGCGGCAGCGACAAACAAGCCGATTTTCTTCAATTGTTTTGCCAATTGGGCAATGCCTTGCCATTCGATGGACAAGCTTGTGTTTTCCGATGAGGCATTTGCCAAATGGTTGAACGAGCATTTTGTGTGCTTGCGTTTGGAAATGACGGCTCCCGAAAACCAGTTTCTGATTCAGCAGTACAACATCCGTTTTTACGCCCATTTCCTGATTCTTGACCCGCAGGGGAATTTGATTCACCGCATCGTAGGCGGCGAGAAATTGCCCGGATTTAAAGACCAAGTGGCAAGGGGGCTTGACCCGCAACGTACCTTGGTTGGGCTGGACAAGCGTTTCGAGGCAGGAGAGCGGGATGTGGATTTCCTGCGGGATTACATTGATGCTTTGTCGCATGGCAATGAGGACGACCGCCAGGCAGAGGTGGTGAAACTCTTTGTGGAGAGCATCGATACGAGTGATTTGGCAGAAGAACAAAACTGGTCGATTTTTCTGCAGGTGGCAACGGATATCCATTCGCCGTATTACCGCTATTTGTTGAACCATTACGATGATTTTGTTGCAACCAACGGTCAGGAGAAAGTGACCCAGTATATTTCATTGATGAATATTCGGGCGCTTTATCCGTTCTTCTTTGATCCGGAGGGATATGACGCCGCTAATATTGCTGCCATCAAGGCGGTAATGGACAAATATTTGCAGCCGGATGACGTGGCATACGCTTATTTGGAGGCTGCACAGGCACGGGGAGAAGGGAGAATACCGGATTTCATTGCCTTGCTGCAAAAATATGAGCAGAAATTCCAGGCGGAAATTGTGCGCACGGCAGCTTTGAGTTTGACTTCGGTGATTAAAGGACAGCCGGAATACAAAGGGCAAATAGAGGCCTATTTGCAGGCTCAAGCCCAGAAAGCACAATCGCCTTCCATTGTTCAGGCGTATAAAGATGCCTTGTTGGAGATTGAAAATGACGGGAAAGGTGTCCGCTTCGTGGAGGACGGGACATTTGCCGACGTGCTGGCTTTGGCCAAGAAGGAAGGCAAGTTAGTCTTCATGGATTGCTATACAGTGTGGTGCGGGCCTTGCAAGATTTTGGAAAAGAAGATTTTCCCCTTGAAGCCGGTGGGAGATTTCTTCAATGAACATTTTGTGAGCGTGCAGATGGATATGGAAAAAGGCGAAGGCAAGGATTTGGCGAAACGCTATAACGTCAAGGCTTATCCGACGCTGTTGATATTGGATGCCGATGGGAATTTGGTACACCGGATTACGGGTGTTTGCCCGCCTCAGCAATTGGTAGAGAAGATGGAACGGGGACTTTCCGAGGAAACGGCATACGCTCCGGTCAAAGCAAAGTATGATGCAGGCGACCGTTCTCCGCGTGTAGTGACGGAATATTTGCTGAACATGTTTGCTTCCGGCGACATGAACGAACCGCAGATGAATCAAGCTGCCATAGATTATTTTGCCGGCCTGACGGACGAAGAAAGGTTGTCGGAAGGGATGATCACCTTCTTTGAGAACTTTGCAACCGACCCGAAGAGCGAAGCTGCGCGTTACTTCTTGAGGCATTGGAAAGAATACGAGGCGCTGGCTGCTGACCGCGATGCGGCAGAAAAAGCCTTGCTGCGCATTTATTTCCCCGTGCTGATGAACACATTGCCCTCGCCTGATTTGAACAATGCAGACTTGGCTGCAGTCTTGGCAGACATCGAGGACGCAGGGATGGCGAAGGACAAATCCACGCTGTGCTATTTGGTACAGATAGTGGAGACAGCTGCCGAGAAGGATTGGAACGGCATTCTGAAGCTGTACCAAAAGAAGATTGCCAAAATGACATATAAATTCGGGCAAATGAATTTGGACATGTTGTGGAAGCGTTTTTGGCCGCTTATTCCGGAAGATATGAAAGCAGAAGCAAAGGCTTATCTTGAAGCAGAGCAGGCCGCCGCAGCCAAAACCTCGCTTAATAATTACAAGAACCTATTGGAACATTTGTGATAATACGCTTTGCGTGTACAGAAGGGGGTGTCTCAAAAGCACCCCTTTCTTTTTTAATACAAAGGGGCAGCGTCAAAATACCTTTTTATCATACCCCCCCTTCGGGGTTCTCTTCCTACCTTAGGGAGTGAGTTTAAAATCTCTGGCATTCAAGCTCCTCCCCTAAGCTAGGGGAGGTGGCTGCGAAGCAGGCGGAGGAGTATGGCTGGCATTTTGACGCTGCCCCTTTGATATATGAGGGAGTGTCGTAATAAACGATGCCCCCTCTTATTTATTATAGCGAGTTTTGGGAGATCCTCCCTCCCTTCCCCCATCATTTTCTCAGCCTTTCCCTGCCTTTTCCCCCTCTTTCCTCCTCCCTTTTTCACCCCTTCTCCTGTCATTTTGCTCTCGTCCTCCCCCCTTGTTCCCCCTCCGTTCTCCCGCTTTTCCCCGTCCTTTTCTCCTCCCTTCGGACAGCCAAAACTGTTTTTCCTCGTTTTTTGCAACGAATCATCTACTATTTTTTGACGTTAATGACTCGTAAGTGAATCGTAGATGACTCGTAGATGATAGTCGGAATGGAGGGGGAAAGGTGCTGTACATGAGGGAGATAGGAGGGGCTTTAAATACCGGGCTGTTTTTCTTGCCTTGGGCAGGCATTTAGCCCGTGTATTTCCATTGATATCCAGCACTTTGTAAAATATTTTACGATTTTGGGCAAAAAAGTGTCCAAAATATTTGGAATTGGGTAGAAGAATGCGCTATCTTTGCACCCGCTTTCGGAAGGGGGCACCCC
>CALUKF010000061.1 GCA_944321145.1 uncultured Odoribacter sp.
ATGATGTAGTATCCAAACCGTTCTCCCATGTTGCTTAACGCTGCTGGAATCAATCCTTTTGGTTGACTTTTGAACATGGAAATAATCTATTTAAGTTAATATTAATTTCAACGTGCGCAAATGTAATATTTTTTTTGTACTTTCGACGTGAAATCGATTGTGATATTGTTATGAAAAAGTTAAATGTGATATACAGGGCGGAAAGGATGCCTGTGATAGATAGGTATACGATTGAGTCAGAGGGAATAACTTCGTGGGATTTGATGGAGCGGGCGGCGGGATGTTGGGCTGCTTTTTTTGAGAAGGCGGTGGATGGGATGCCTCCTGTGGCGGTGGTTGCCGGAAAAGGCAACAACGGAGGGGACGGTTTTGCGATTGCACGGATGCTGGCGGAGGCGGGTTGGGAGGTGGAAGTGGCGTGCGTGGAGGGTTTTTGTGCTTCGAGCGGGGATTGCATGCGGAATGCGGAGTTGTGGAGGGAGATGGGGGGGAGGGTTGTGGCGGTGGCGGAACCGGGGCAGTGGACGCCGGCGGAGGATGCCGTGGTGGTGGATGCCCTTTTCGGCACGGGGCTGAACCGCCCGGTGGAGGGGCTGGCTGCCGGGATGATCCGGCGGATGAACGAACTGCCTAATCCGGTGTATGCGGTGGACGTGCCATCGGGGTTGATGTGTGAGGATAATTCGGGGAATGACCGCACGGCAGTTGTGAGGGCGGAGTCGACTTTCACGTTTGGGTTCCCGAAGCTGGCGTTTTTGTTGCCGGAGAACGAGGAGTATGTGGGGGAGTGGCATGTTTTGGATATCGGGCTGGAGACGGGGGGGATGGAAGCCGATTGGCATGGCAGGGATTGGGAGGCGGCGGGCAGGCTGTTGCGGCGTAGCAGGGTGTTTGCGCATAAGGGCATGAACGGGCGCGGGCTTTTGGTGGCGGGGAGCAGGGGGATGATGGGGGCGGCGGTGTTGGGCGCGCGTGGGGCAGTCCATTCGGGCATCGGGGTGCTGCATTGCCATGTGCCTGCGGGTTGCGGGGAGGTGATGCAGGCGGCGGTGCCGGAGGCGGTTTTGGAGGCGGATGTGTCGGAGAGTTGTTTTTCGGGGGTGAAGGAGGAGGATTTGACGCGGTGGAACGCGGTGGCAGTGGGACCGGGCATCGGGAAGGGGGAGGAGACGGCGGAAGGGGTGCGGAGATTGTTGCAGGAATGGAGGGGGCGGCTGATTTTGGATGCGGACGCGCTGAATATTCTGGCGGAGCGCCGGGAGCTGCTGGAATGCCTGCATGGGGATTGTTTGCTGACGCCTCATGTGAAAGAATTTGAAAGATTGGCAGGAAAATGCGGGAATGATTTTGAGAGATTAAATAAATTGCTCACTTTTGCAAAGCGGTATCAAGTGCATGTCGTGTTGAAGGGCGCTTATTCTGCCGTAGCGACGCCGGAGGGCAGGCTTTATTTTAATATGAGCGGCAATCCGGGCATGGCGAAGGGGGGGAGCGGCGATGTGTTGACGGGGGTGTTGCTGGCGTTGGCAGCGAATGGGATGCCGATGGGGGATGTGGCACGGGCAGGGGTTTTTGCGCACGGTTTGTCGGGCGATTTGCTTGCGGAGCGGGTTGGGCAGCGGGGCGTTACGGCAGGGGGCTTGGCAGAGAATATGGGATGTGCCTGGAAAGCGATTGAAGAAACTAAATATTAATGTATACGATATGAAGAGACTGTTTATTACCATTTTGTCACTGGCGTTGGCGTTGGGGGCAAATGCACAGAAGAAGAAAGAGTTGACGACTGTCGTGGATGTCAATTATTGTTTGCCGAAGGTGGTTTACCAGTTGGAGGTGACCATGGAATGCACGCATGCCATTCCGGGACCTTATTGGAAGTATGCCGAGAAGGAATTGGGCATGGTGCCTAAAATCGTGCAGGACGAAGAACGCTGGGTGTTGAAGGATGTGCGGGTGAAGCCGCTTTATGTCCCTGACGAGAAGGCGGTTTATACGGTGGCGGCGAGCGTGGATTATAGTTCGCTGGCTTTGTCGTTGAGCGCAGAGGGCTTTTTGGCAGGCGTGTGTGCAGGCAACGGGGCGGAAGCAGGGGATTATGGCACGCTGCATTATAAGAATGACGAGGCGGATGAGGTGGAATATGTTGACATCATGAAGTTCAAGACGTATAATTACCTGAAGGAGGTTTTGGATACCAATTATACTTTTCAGGAGATTGACGGGGAGATGAAGAAAATATGGGACCCGATTATCCGTTATGAGCGGAAGTCTGAGATGGACAATGTGAAGGAAGCCGTGAGCGAGATATTCCGCATCCGTGCCGAGCGGGTGCAGTTGTTGGAGGCAGACAATGACGTGCCGGACGGCAAGTCGCTGGATATTATATTGCGGGAGTATGACCGGATGGAAGCCAATTATTTGAGCCTTTTCCTGGGCAAGGAGGAGAAGCGGAGGGTGAAACGGGTGGTGACTTGTGCGCCGGTCAAGATTGGAGAGCCGGTTGTGGCTTTCCGTTTTTCTCCGAAAGAGGGGATTACTGACGTGAAGAATGTTTCAGCCCAGACGTATGCTTTGCGGTTGAGCGATGCCATCGTGCCGGCTTCGGACGAAGAGGCAAAGGGGGAGGTGCCTGCGATTTACTACCGGGTGCCTGCCATCGGGACTTTGCAGCTGTTGCGGGGGAAAGAGGTGGTCATGAGCACGGAGGCTGTGGTGCCGCAGTTGGGCATGTTGAAGCGTTTCCCGATTGAAGTGATTACGAATGAAGGGCTGGCGTTGGAGTTCCATCCCCAGTTCGGTTCATTGAAGAGCGTCAAAAAGAAATAATAGCAGCGTATGATTCGTTTGGTGTCGTGGTGGAATGAGTGGTTTTCCCGCTTTTTGAGTTGGCGGGTGCGCCATATTAAGGAACGGAATTTCTTGATAGTGTTGAGCATGCTGGTCGGAATCATTACCGGGCTGGCAGGCGTGTTGCTTAAAAATTCTGTCCACTTTACGCACCTGTTCTTTACGGAGCATTTGCAGATAGACAGCGGTAGCCTCTTGTTTTTCGTTTATCCGTTTATCGGCATTTTGCTGACTTCGTTGTTTGTCCGTTATTGCGTGCCGGAGGACATTAACCATGGGGTGACCAAGGTGTTGTATGCCATTTCCCGGCAAAACAGCATGATCAGGCCGCACAACAGTTATTCGTCCATGATAGCGAGTACGGTGACGATTGGCTTTGGAGGGTCGGTGGGGACAGAGGCAACCATTGTGTTGACGGGCGCTTCCATTGGCTCTAACCTTGCCCGGTTTTTCCACATGAATTATAAGGTGATGACCCTTATGATTGGGTGCGGGGCGGCAGGCGCCATTGCCGGTATTTTCAAGGCGCCGATTGCAGGGATTGTGTTTACTTTGGAGGTGTTGATGCTTGACTTGACGATGACTTCTCTCGTGCCCCTGATGATTTCAGCCATTTCTTCTTATGTGATTGTCTACTTCCTGATGGGCGACGGGGTAGTCCTGGAATTTGCGGTGCGGTCGCATTTCGCGTTGGCGAATGTGCCTTATTACATCCTGTTGGGCATGCTGTGCGGCTTGGTGTCGGTTTATTTTATACGGGTGAATATCCGCATTGAAAAGTGGATTACCGGCATTAAGAATAATTTCAAGCGCATTCTGATAGGCGGCGCGTTGCTGGGCTTGTTGATTTATCTCTTCCCGCCGCTTTACGGGGAAGGATATGTCACGCTGGAAGAATTGTTGAACGGGAATGGCGATGCTTTGCTGCGGAACACTTACTTTTTCGATTTCCGGAATTACGGGTTTGTTGTCGTGATTTACGTGCTTGCCTTGGTTTTCATCAAGGTGGTGGCGACGGCATTGACGAATGGCAGCGGCGGTGTGGGTGGTGTGTTTGCCCCGAGCCTGTTTACGGGCGGTGTGACCGGTTTCTTGGTGGCGACGCTGATTAACATGACGGGCATTGCCTCTGTGCCGGTGAGTTATTTCGTTCTGGCAGGCATGGCGGGCGTTATGTCCGGAGTCATGAATTCGCCGCTGACGGCGATGTTCCTGATTGCCGAAATCACGGGGGGCTACAGTTTGCTGGTGCCTTTGATGATAGCGTCGGTGACAGCCCACTTGACGGGGAGAGGCATGGAGCCCTATTCCATTTATGCACGCCGTCTGGCAATGAAGGGTGACCTGATTACGCACAACAAGGACAAGGCGGTGCTTACCTTGATGAAGCTGAACAAAGTGATTGAGACGGATTTGCAGACGGTTGCCATTGATGCGACATTGGGCGATTTGGTGAAAAAGGTGTCCCGTTCCAGCCGCAATATCTTCCCGGTGGTGGATGACAACGATGAATTGTTGGGCATCGTGTTGCTTGATGATATCCGCAAAGTGATGTTCAATCAGGACTTGTACGACAAAACTTATGTCCGTGACTTTATGACTACCCCGCCGACGGTCGTGGACATTAACGACCCGATGGACGTCGTGATGAAGAAGTTCGAAGACTCCCATGCCTGGAACCTCCCCGTAATCGAGGAGGGGCGGTATATCGGTTTTGTTTCCAAGGCTAAAATATTTAATACATACCGCAGGGTATTGCAACACTTTTCCGACGAATAAGGCTGAAATTCGGAATATTGTTATAAAGTTGTTAATTTATGGATATGCTATTGCATATTACGTGGAAAGTCATATTTTTGCGGCACATTTAAGAATGCGTTAAAAGATAATGATATAGTTATGTATTGGACATTGGAATTAGCTTCAAAACTGGAAGATGCGCCTTGGCCCGCATCAAAAGATGAGTTGATCGATTACGCTATTCGATCAGGAGCACCTATGGAAGTTATTGAAAACCTTCAGGACATCGAGGATGACGAAGAGATTTTCGAAAGTATCGAGGATATTTGGCCAGACTATCCGAGCAAAGACGATTTCTTTTTTAATGAGGATGAGTATTGATGCTTTGAATAGGAGAAAATAGTTGATTTCTAATAGGAAAGTTAATAAAGTGGGGACAATAAAAATCCCCACTTTTTCGTTTTATCGCCTTTTATGGCATAATTACTGTCCCCAAAACTGTTATTTTTGCATCGCATATTCCTAAAAAATGGATAGTAAATTATGGGAAGAGTAAAAAGGCAAACAGAAGTGAATGTTTTTTTGTCAGTCTTTCCATAGGGGTTCTTCCTGCCAATTTGCAGGAAATCCCATTGCTTTTACATCTGCATTGGGATGTGCTTTTAATAGCGCAAATAAATCTTGCTTGAAAGTGTTATTAGGATGAATGTTATTTTGTAGATAAACCAAATAGCATAATTGGGCATATAACTTCACTCTTTCCGTATGGCTCTCATCAATCCATGCGGTAGGCAGTTTTTTAGGAAGTTGAGGCTTCAACGGAAAACGTCTGTTCCAAACACGGGCATGATGGGCAATGCAATTACGCAAAACGACAGCACACTGAATCCAACTTTCCAAATATAAATGCTGTGGCAAATCGAAGTCTCGTGCGATTTGTTTCTTTACTGTTGGTTAGTACATAAGTTGATGTCTGTAAACCAAAATGCACCATATTTCAATGAAACATGATGTATGATTTTAGTGCGTAAAGCAATTTCTATGCTTTGAATAGCTTTGAAAATTAGCCCTCTTAGTTCTTTGTCGAAATAATATAAATCCAAAGCATTTTCAAAAGTGCTGTTGAGCTTGAATGTGTGGGTAATCTTATCTTACTCCGTGGTTCTTAGATAATTAGCAGAACGGAAATAGCTAATAATTTGGAGTTGTTTCAATGCTTGTTTCTCATCATTGATTATCAACCCACGTTCTTTCAGCAACTGTATTTGCTGTGGATAATCTATCGGCTGTTTTGTGTATTCCATAAACCTATATAAAGTAAAGTTCCGCCCTGGTACGCTGTTCTATGGGAAGCGTGGCGGAATTTGTTACTACAAAGATACAGTTTGATTGTTAATCATCCAAATATTGCAAGGAAAAAACTTCGCAAAAAACTTTTTCTTTGTGCTTTTGTGGTCGTAAATAGGTTCTTTGAAAAATTTATTTGAGTGTAATTAACGTGATGAGGGGAGGATGAATAGTATTTCTTCCCACCTTCTTGCACCTTGGGTGCAAGAAGGTCGAGGGCAACATACTGGAAAGTCAAGGGCAATTGATTAAATAAAACGAATTCTCGCCGTAGAACACATCAAGGAAAGGTGTACTACGGCGAGAATTGCGGTTGCAAAAAATATGGTTTTTGCTCTGAATATTTATTGTGGATTTAAATCTGTTCGGGCTGCACGGATTCGAAGATAAGTCTGCCGAGCAGCGTTTCCATAAATACCAGATTCTCCTGTATACAATTGATCGTAGTCGCTTTTTGCATAATTAGTTCCAGACAAGGCTTTTGTTGCTCTTGCTCGTGAATCATCCTCACGTCCTGAGAAACTTCTTTTGGCAGCAGATGAAGACCAATAAAAATGTTCTTGAAATTCAGGATATTGATTGTAATATGTCGTTAAAATGGCTTCTAACTGTCGGATTCCAGGTAAAAACCATTTCATCGTAGCAACCTCCCCCTTTTCATCTCTTTTGTTTTTGTTATAACAGTATTCCGCTGCAGTATTGGGTTTTTCATTTAATTTCATTTCATTATCTCCAGTTTCTTCAATTATTTTTTGTGTGGCTTCATCTCCATTATAATATACTTCAGTCCATGGGGATTTTATTAGCCATTTACTTCCCATATAAAAATTTGTTGATGACCAATATAGTCCTTCATACATCTGTTCTGGCTCCAAATGTTCATTCAATGGGTCATAATGTTCCAAATATTCTTCATAAGCCTCTACATATATTGTTTGTGATTCATCACTAAGCCAAGTCTCAGGATCGTCAGGCACGTGCACTTCGAGTAATCCATGTTGTACAATTTCTATTGAGCGTTCTCTTGTTATTTCATCATCTTTATATGTAATCAGAATTGTTGCCGAGCGGTCGCTGGTACTTAAATTTTCGTCGAGGTAAAAATAGATGCGGTCTCGGTGACCAACGTTATAATTTGTATTGGGTGCTAATTCAGTCATTAAATTGGTTGTAAAATATTGTCGCTTTCCATGTCCGGAATGATAATTTTCTCCCGTCTTCAATTGTTTGTTGGCAGATTCTCCAGTCAATTCGCCACTTTGCATATCTGAAGCTGGTATTTTTTCCATACGAATCCAAGGGTGAGTACCTGCATCCTCAATGCTGATTGTCATGCTTGGATTTGACTCTTCTTTAAACAAATAGATATCCATTGGCGTTACGCAGAAATGGGCATCGTGGTCACGTTCACGAAGCATGGAAATGAAGAACGGGTTGCTTTGTTCTGCGATATCTACTCGGGCATCAAACGTAATGTGGTCAGGATTATTTCCGACTTGTGTCAAGCCTGTAATTGTGATGTTGTTGTTATAATGTCTGTTGCGGGCTACTTTAAAATTGTCGGTGTGATTTGCTCCCAGATAAAATGTAAAACTCGCCTCGTAGGTTGCATTCCCGTCTACATCATTGTATGTAGAATAAAAAGCTTTGAAGTGAAATGCTGCGGCATCTTCGCCTGCTAATTCCGGTTTCCAACGTTGTTTGTCTTCTTCTGAAATTCCTTCAGGATAGTTAACTGTCCCTTGGGGATTTTGCAGATTTTCAAACATATAAAAAGAAAGCGAAATTGTCCCGTTGTGATTGCCTATTGTCTCATTGTTTGGGATAGGGTCTATGTCCAACTTGTTATTTCCTAAATTTGATATATCGGCGGGTATAGTAAATGGTACGACTGTCGGCATATTGGTTACCCACCATTCCGCCATGCTCAGACGGGGCAATGTCCCGCTTGCATTGGAATGTTCTGAATCAATGCTGATATTTATGTCAATTCTTGCCATTAAAGCTTTTAATTCAATGGTGGCGCTTCCTTGTGATTGTGTCAAGTTTACATTATCCATTTTGCCTATCATTGGCATTCCTGTTGTTGGAAGCTGGGTTATGTCCGGACGGTTGTAAGAATCATAATTTCCTGGAGCGTAAATAAAAGCTTCTAATTTTTGAAGTGTCGTTTGATTTTCATCTGCTTTAAAGTTATCAGGGAATCCATCGTTATCGTTATCAGCAATTACTTCTTGGGTAACATTGGCTAAAGCATATACAGTTGCATTTGTTGCTTTTGTTGGGTCTACAAAAACATTTTCTGGAATATTTAAAACCGTGACTCCTTCTCCTGGTGTCCAGTAGCCTTTAAACAAGTTCGCATCCTTCGTTTCTAAATAATTACCGTTTTTATCTAAAAAAAAGAGATACAGGTTATGGATTTTCTTTTCTGCTTCGTTTTTGGCTATTACACTGCGTGTAGTCACTTGTTGTTCCAGCATATTCTCGCTTATTGCTTGTATTGTAAAGCCTTTCCCATTTTGTCCGATTTGGACAAATTCCTCTTGTTGGCATGATTGCATGGCAAACAGGAGCACGAGTGCACTTGCTGATTTCCAAATATATCTTTCCATTGTTTTCATATCTCACTGATTTATTGAATTGTCAAATCGCTGTCTCCACCATTTTCCCAAAATTCTCCATTGTCAACTACAAAATTCAATACAAATGAATCTCCGATGAAATTGAGTTGTGCGGTGTATTTAGTTCCTGCACGGGGCATAAATTCGCCGGGACGTCCGGTGGTATAAGATTTTTCTTTTCCTTCATAGGTATAATCGATTTTTAATGTTACATTGCTTCCAAAATAGGTTCTACCTGCGGCATCTGACAATAATAATAGATGTTTGTTCCCTATTAATGAGGATGAGCCTGGATCAACATTTTCAGTTCCATTAAAAATTTCATACGTTCCTTGATATGTCTCTTTGCAGGAATAAAAATCTGGCTCATTTGTTTCTTTATTGAAGTCTACGGTCATTGTGCGATGGAACGTGCCGCTTAAAGAGACTGAGTTGATGGTTATCTCCGTATTTTCATTGTAATTATTCACTTGAAATCCTAAGCCTACCAGCATGTGGTTGAAATTGAATTCTACGTTTCCGCTTGTTCGCAAGTGGTTGTATTCTACAGCTAACATTGCATCTGGAGTTTTTGAATCATCTAAAATTTCGGTATGATCTCCTGCCTCGAAAGGCATAGCAAATGTTAATATGGGGGCACCTTTGGTGTTTTTATCTGTGGGACTTGCCGAAAACGCGTCTACTGGGTAATATGCAAAAAAAGAATAACGGAAATTGTCTGTATTAACATCAATATCGTCTGGCAATTCTTCTGCACTGTACCATTTTCTCAAATTTTCGGCACTATAATCTCCTGAATATGAATAATTGCATGAATTGCCATCGTAAGTCACCTCTTGTTTATAAAACACGTCTGGATGAGCGTTTACTTTTTTGTTTCCCCATCCGATAATTCCACTTGCCCAATCCCATTTGTCATATTCTCGCATGAAAGGCACGCAATAGCCCATAACTCCGAATGTTCCATTGGTTGGGAACGTGTTGTGGAATGTGCTGCGGGTACCAGGTTCGACCGTTAATTTGGCAACAGAAAATCGGATATAGTCATTTGAAAGTGTTAAATCACTCTCTTCCTTTTCACACGACAGGTAACACAAGGCTGTCGTTACTATCCAAAGTAGAATTTTGTTTTTCATTCTTATTCCTCCTTTCACTTATGCTTGTTGCTCGGTTACATCTATCGTTATATTGCCTCCGGTTGCTTCATCCCAAGTTTCAACGGTTGGTGTATTAAAAATAATATATCCGCCGCCTGTCACTGTAAATGTGTATTTGTAAGACATGCCCGCTTGCCATTCAGTTACATTTGTGGGTAGGGTAAAACTTGCTGTCACGCCTGTTTGCGTATCGGTATTATAAATAATATTGAGCTTCACGCTGTTTAAGTTTTGGGGAAGCATTAATAAGTCTCCAAACATGCTTATTCCTTCAGCTGATAAGTTTGTTTCTCGTCCTGAGATTGTTCCTGTTTTGGGCTCAGTCCAATAGGGTATGTTTGCAGAATTATAAGAAGCCGTTGTCGTTATTCCTGTCAATTGAATAGAAGTGACAGTTGCATTACCTCCTTCCACGAGTCCGATAAACTCCACCCGTGCCAAAAGGTGCTCAAAGCTTAAAGGCACAGGGACAGGAGTTTGGTTCTCTGTGTAAGATATGCCGGTTGCGGAGGCTGTCATCAAGTCGATGGCTTCCTCACCTGTTTTTGCCGAAGCGTCGAAGTCTGTGATGGTGATATTGCCATCGGAAGTTACCTTTACTCCAGTCACCTCGGAAGGATGCACTGCATAAAAATGGTATGTCCTGTCCATAACCCAATAGCGTGTACCTTCGTACTCCCATGTTCCTGTTGCCTTCGACACTTCTGTCTCATTGAATACGGGCACCATGCTGCCTTCTGCCTGTTCATATCCGCCCCATACCGCAAAAGATGTCATTGGATTGTTGTCTGTAACGGCAGCTCGTGTTACAGGCTTCGCGTTGAAGGTAATGGCATTGCCATTGCCGCTTGTCTCTGTTTCTTTCACGCAGCCGCACAATCCTGTCAGTATGCCCAACGCCCATAGAAATAAAGCATGTGTCCTCATTGTCTTTCTTTTTTAATTGTTTTATTCTTGTGACCGGGAAGGGACATTCAACCCCGCCCGGTCTGTTAAAATGTTATGAATTAGTTGGCTTGAGGATTTATTGTCGTCTCAGTAGCATCCTCCCACGGTGTAACTTCTGTAACAGTAAATTTGATGATTTTGTTTGCCAACTCTTCTTGTACATCACTACCATTAATTTCAGCAATGTAGTTATAACGATATCCTGCAGTCCATTTGCCTGCTTCTGCTTCAGTTCCTGAGTAATTCAATTCTCCGGTAAATGTGTCACTTGCAATTTTACCATTCCCATCTGAGAAGGTTGCGGTAAATGTTACTTGCAAAGTTGTGTTGCTTTGCGGAATAACAAAAAGTGCTGTTTCATGTGTTCCCTTTGCAGCAATATCTGATAAGTCTTCGAACTCATAAATACCGGTTGGATTGCTAGTCCATGAGATTCCTTCTGGAGTTTTTGTGTAACTTCCACTTGCAGTTGTGGTTGCACTTGCGATTTGAATGTTAGAAATCTCCATGGTATAGTCATGTGAATCCGTGTTTTTAAATGTAAACTTCACCTCTGACAGCAAATGTTTAAAAGTCAATGGTACAGCTATTTCATTTGTAACATCCGCTCCTGTCGTTTTTTCATCAGCAATGGCTGCAATCAAATCATTTTCACCGGCAGTATAGTTTTGAAACTGCAATGCTTGTGTTGCTGCATTAAAAGAAGCTCCATCAAATGATCCATTTCCATTTGAATAAGCCCCAAAATGATAAGTTGAGTTTTCTTTCCAATAAGCTGTTTGGGTTGGCGTCCATTCTGATTGGTCGCCAACTTTTCCTCCTGTAACTTCTACGTTTGTAAATACAAGAGTCCAGTCAGGGGTTGAGTTATAAGCACCAAATACATAAAATTTGCTTAATTTTGCGTTGTCTACTTCCGTTGCTCCCTTTGTCGTTTTTCCAACAAAAGCGTCAAACCCGATTGCCTTATTTTCGGCAACCTCTACTGTTTCCGTTCTGCTGCAACTGCCTAATGCCAAGGCAACTGCTGCCATCATTAAAAATTGCTTTTTCATTTTTCTTTCATTTTAAGATTCAACATTCTATTTGATTAATTACACGATTTTCTTACTTGTTCTGCCATTTCTTGCCTTAATCCAGTGGCAGCACGATGTCCACATATTCTCCCCAGTCTTTCACTGTCACATCAAAAGCGCCACTGCCTTGCATTCCCTCTTCATCGCTGATTGCGATGCCCTGTACATATAGGATTCCTCCACGTGGTTGCAATGCCAATTGGCCGGAGACATCGAATTCATACACTTTCATGGTGCCGTTTCCCAAACGTACTTCCAATTCCAAAGTATGCTGTCCTGCAGTGAGTGGCGTTTCACTT
Source organism: uncultured Odoribacter sp. (assembly GCA_944321145.1). GTDB lineage: Bacteria > Bacteroidota > Bacteroidia > Bacteroidales > Marinifilaceae > Odoribacter. Next base: position 12,039 of record CALUKF010000061.1, read on the forward strand.
TTGCCCGATAATCCTGGCACGCCAAAAGATTTCACCACTGCCCATACTCCGAAATCCTTGTCAATGTGGCATTCTTCTTCAAACAGCAGCGTTTCTCCCTCATCCGATGTCCTGCCGTCAATCAAGTAGACGCCGCTTGCCATGCCGGTCAAGGCTCCCCGCGCTAAAGCCACGTAATTTGCCCCGTGTTCAAATTCGAAACAAATCAGATAGGTGTAAACCATGGGTTGCATTACCACCGGTAATGTGCTTGCCGAGTCTGTGGCTGTCGCTTCGTAGTTGTCTATGTAAGCGGCATAGAGTTGGTCGGGGGGAGTTTTGCCTTCCAGCATGTCCCCGCCGGAACGGGTGCGCGTCCGTGTCCGTGTACTTGCTGCTGCTGTTGCCCAAGAGTCTGTTCCTTGGAAGGTGATATACTCCGTGTCGTTGTTGTAAAACAAGATGGAGTGTTTCCCTGCCGTCATGCCCAGGCGTCCGCCCTCCGGTTGCAGGTTTGCTTCGACTTCGCGTTGCTCTTCGGTATATACGTTTGCACGGATGCCCTCGGGTATCTGGGGTATCAAGTCCCGGTATTCCAAGCCAAATAATCCCGGCCATTCTGTTTCCCAGTCGGTGCCGCCGGAATAACGCTCCCATTCTTGCTCCCAACTGGCGGCAACATTCACCCGCACGCCAAAGCCGTGCTCGTCATGGTTGTAGCATAAATCTTTCCGGCATCCTGCCAATAGGAATGTGCCTGCTGCCAATATAATCATTGTCTTTTTCATTTCCGACCTCCTTTCTGTCCGATATGCCATACCCATGCGAATTTCAGTTTCAAAGGACCTCCATAGTTCATTTTGTTGGTTTCTTGGTATACGTAGTGTCCGTCAATGGGCAGGTATTCCTCATATTTCGTGTGCATGAAGCCTAAACCGATGCCCGCTTCGAACGAAAAGTATTTCCCCACTGGGAACATATACCCGTAGCTGAAACCTGTCATTTCAAATTCGCCTTTGTAACCCCTGCCGCCATTTTCCAAGTCATACCAACCCCCTCCGATAAAGAAGCCTGCGTAATGTCCTTGGCGGCGTTCCTTTTGTTTGAACCACCAACGGATTTCCGGACTGATGGTTGCCAGTTGGTAGTATTTGTGCCGGCTGTCCTTTTTCCACCAAGCCATGTCGCCTTCCAGATTCAGCGACCAGCGTGGATGGAAGCGGTATTCAATCTCTAACGAGGGCATCAGGATGGCATCGTAGAGCAAATTGGTTTTTAAGCTCCACTCGCCTCGTTCCTGGGCATTTGCCCCCAATGCCGCAGCAACCATTGTTGCCAACAATATCCATTTTTTCCACCCTACAGGGGAAAACAAGTGTTCAAAGTCTTTCATAATCGCATCCTTACTTTGTTTGATTAATGTAATGTCGTCCCTTGAGCCGTAATTGGTGTACGTGTATGTATGTGTATGTGTTTATTAAAGTATGCGTAAGAAAACGCAATTTGAAACGGCATCAAGGAAACGACAATTATATTAAAAACTCTTTTTCTATTCTACAATCATTAATATGTTCATTTTCAATTATTACAACCATCAAAAAAATCAATTTGCCTACTTTAAACCTTGGTTTAAAATAGATGACTTCGAGGCTGTTTTTTACGAACAGCTTTTTTTCTTTTTATGCCATCCAAGTCTCTGCATACCAGTCATTAACTTCGTTTTCATAAGCAACCTATTTTTTTCTCCGAAAATCAACTATTTTAAACCAACGTTTTTTTGTTGAGTAAAAGCTTTGATTCTCTTTGTGTTATTTGACGTAGACAAAAGTAGGCAATAAATATTTCTTAGACAAGCAAAATCCCATATTTTTTTTGAAATTAAATTTCAAAATGCTGATACACAATATGATTTATTCTCTCAAAATAAAAAAGAGCTGAACCTAAATGCCAGCTCTTTTTACCATACAAAACTAATGTATTTTACTTGTTAATCTCATCCAATATTTCTTGGATACGTTCCTGGCAGCCGCCGCAGCCGGTGCCGGCATTGGTGGCTTCGCCCACTTCCTCGACGGTTTTTAAATTCTTTTCCCGAATTGCCTTTTCGATTTCCTCGCGGCTGACTTCAAAACAGTGACAAATAATTTCGCTCATGATATAAAACGTTTTGTGATTAATACTTTATCATTTCCAGAACAAATATACGCAAAATATTCGACTTGCCTGTCCTTTTCCGATTCTATCTTTTTATGGGGCAATAGAGATTCTTTATGAATGAACCGTTTCGGGCAATCCTTCGTAGAAAGTGCGCCACAAGTTGTCTTCCAATGGGGGAGGGGCAACGATGCTGATGGTCTCCCCGCTGACCGGGTGCTTGAATGTGAGGGAACGGGCGTGCAGGCTGATGCCTCCGTTCTCGTTTGAGCGTGGGAAACCATACTTCAAGTCCCCCTTGATGGGGCAACCGATTTTGGCAAGCTGGCAGCGTATCTGGTGGTGCCGCCCTGTGTAGAGCGTGATTTCCAACAAATAATAGCGTTGCGAGCGTCCTATCAGCCGATATGCCAATTTCGCTTCCTTGCTGCCCGGTTTCGGCTGGTTGTAGGCATGCGATTTGTTTTTTGCCGGGTCGCGTGTCAGGTAATGGGTCAGCATGCCGTGGTCTTCTTCAGGCAGGTTGCCGACAATCGCCCAATAGATTTTGGTGATTTCTTTTTCGTGCTCTTGGAACATCTTGTTCAGCCGCTCCAGCGCTTTGCTGGTGCGGGCAAAGAGCACCACGCCGCTCACCGGGCGGTCTATGCGGTGGGGAATGCCTAAAAACACATTTCCCGGCTTGTTGTACTTCTCTTTGATGTAAGCTTTCACCTCTTCGCTCAAGGGCACATCGCCGGTTTTGTCGGCTTGCACGATGTCGGATATTTTCTTATTGACAGCAATGAGGTGGTTGTCTTCGTATAGAATTTCGAGCATGGCTTGGAAGGGTATTTAATATTGTTCTCTTTCGTTCGGAAAATCGCCGCTCTTGACATCGGCAATGTAATTGCCCACAGCCCCTGTTATCTCGGCGAACAGGTTGTGGTAACGCCGCAGGAAGCGGGGTGAGAAGGCTTGGTTGATGCCCAGCATGTCATGGATGACCAGCACTTGCCCGTCCACACCGCCGCCGGCACCGATGCCGATGATGGGGATGGTGAGCTCTTGTGCGACTTGGGTTGCCAGTTTGGCAGGCACTTTCTCCAGGACAATGGCGAAGCACCCTGCCTTTTCGAGAATATGGGCGTCGCGCACCAATTTTTCAGCTTCGTCCTGTTCCTTGGCACGGATGGCGTATGTGCCGAACTTGTGGATGCTTTGTGGTGTCAAGCCCAGGTGTCCCATGACGGGAATGCCGGCGCACAGGATGCGCTGTACGGATTCGAGTATCTCTTCGCCGCCTTCCAGTTTCACAGCATCGGCGGACGTCTCTTTCATGATGCGGATAGCCGAGCTAAGCGCCTCCTTGCTGTTGCCTTGGTAGCTTCCGAAAGGCATATCGACCACCACCAAAGCGCGCTTGACTCCCCGGACGACCGAAGCCCCGTGGTAAATCATCTGGTCGAGCGTGATAGGCAGGGTCGTTTCATAACCTGCCATGACATTAGAGGCAGAATCGCCGACAAGG
>CALUKF010000062.1 GCA_944321145.1 uncultured Odoribacter sp.
ATTGGCATTGGCAGGTGCAGAACCGGATTGAGACTTTAGACCAATTGAAGAAGTATATCAAGCTGACGGCGGAGGAGGAAGAGGGCGTGCGGAAGTCGCTGGAGACGCTGCGGATGGCGATTACTCCGTATTATTTGAGCCTGATTGACCCGGAGAATCCGTATTGCCCAATCAGAAAGCAGTCTGTGCCTACGATTGAAGAGTTGCACCGTTCGCCTGCGGATTTGGAAGACCCGTTGCATGAGGATGGCGATTCGCCTGTGCCGGGCTTGACGCACCGTTATCCGGACCGGGTGTTGTTCCTGATTACGGATATGTGCTCCATGTATTGCCGGCATTGCACGCGGAGGCGTTTTGCAGGCCATCGCGACTGTGCGGCACCAAAGGAGCAGATTGACAAGTGTATCGAGTATATCGAGCGGACGCCGGAGGTGCGGGATGTGTTGCTCTCAGGCGGCGACGCGCTGCTGGTGAGCGACGAACGGTTGGAGTACATCATCAAACGCCTGCGGGCTATTCCCCATGTGGAAATCATCCGCATCGGTTCCCGCACGCCTGTGGTTTTGCCCCAGCGCATTACGCCGGAACTGGTGAATATGCTGAAGAAGTATCATCCGATTTGGCTGAATACGCATTTCAACCATCCGAATGAAATCACGGAAGAGTCTGCGGCTGCATGTGCCCGCTTGGCAGATGCCGGTATTCCTTTGGGGAACCAATCGGTGTTGCTGCGTGGTATCAACGACTGTACGCATGTGATGAAGAAGCTGGTACACGAGTTGGTTCGCATCCGTGTGCGCCCGTATTACATTTATATCTGCGATTTGTCGGTGGGCATCGGGCATTTCCGCACGCCGGTGTCTAAGGGCATTGAAATCATTGAGAATCTGCGAGGGCATACGTCCGGCTTTGCTGTACCGACCTTTGTGGTGGATGCACCGGGCGGCGGCGGCAAGATTCCGGTGATGCCGACTTATTTGATTTCGCAGGGTCCGAACCGGGTGGTGTTGCGTAACTTTGAGGGTGTGGTGACGACTTATACGGAACCGACGGATTACAAGGATGAATGCCATTGCGAGGAGTGTGAGAAACGGCGGAAGACGGAGGGCGTGGCTGAGTTGTTGAGTGGCGAGCGCCTGTCGCTTGAGCCGGTGGATTTGGACCGTCGGTCGCGTAATTTGAAAGGGATTCATCTTTAACGCATGTTTGAGCCCGAAGACATATTGCGATACAGAAGCCTGGCGATTGTAGGCTTGGCGAAGAACACAGGAAAAACGGAATGCCTGAATTATATCCTGCGCAAGGCAGGAGACCGGGCATCCCGCTTTGCCTTGACTTCGATAGGCGTGGACGGGGAGAAGACCGACCGGGTTTGCCAGACGGAGAAGCCTGAGATTACGGTGCCGGAGGGTATGGTGTTTGTGACTTCGGAGAAGCATTACCGCGAAAAACGGTTGGTGGCGGAGGTGTTGGACATCAGCGATGAGCAAACTGCTTTGGGGCGCCTGGTGACGGCGAGGGCGGTGACCGAGGGGAAGGTGTTGCTGTCGGGACCTGCGCATACGGGCGGTTTGAGGCGGCTGATTGCGCAAATGCAGAAGCGGGGAGTGCAGACGACTCTGGTGGACGGGGCGTTGTCGCGCCTGAGCCTGGCGTCGCCGACGGTGACGGAAGCGATGGTTTTGGCTACGGGAGCGGCGGTGTCGGGGAATATTGCCGAGTTGGTCAGGCAGACGAAATATGTCTATGAGCTGGTGGGTTTGGAGGAGGTTGGGCAGGAATGGCAGGACAAGCTGGAGGGCATCGAACAGGGTTGTTGGGCGTTGACGGAGGACGGGCAGGTGGAGGATTTGCATTTGCCTTCCGTGTTTATGCTGGAAAAGGCGGAAGGCAGTTTGTTGCGTGACGGGTGCCGCTTGTTTGTGGCGGGCGCGGTCAGCGACAAATTGTTGCAGCACTTGCGTCTTCAGAAACGTCCGGTGGAACTGGTAGTCCGCGACTTTACGCGGATTTTTGCCTTGCCGGAATCGTATTATGCTTTCCTGCGCAAGGGCGGACGGATACGGGTGTTGCATCGCAGCCGGTTGGTGGCGGTGACTGTCAATCCGGTGGCGCCTTCGGGGTTGGTGTTGGATTCCGAGCGGCTGTGCAGGGAGATGGAAGATGCGTTGCATATTCCGGTATATGATGTAAAACGAGCAGGATAAACGGCATGATTGTAAGAGAAGCTATACAGGAGGTCAGGGGATTCCGCTATATGGTGGAGCATCTGGATTTGCGCTCCGGATTGGGGCGAAGGGTGTTCTATGACCAGCCGTGGATGACGGACAGCCGGGAAATTGAGGAGGAATTGGGGCGAGTGGAGAAGGTGGCGGGCATCCTTCGGGCTGCGGGCAGAGAAGCGGACAATGTGTCTGTGCGTTTGGAGCAAGTGAAGGACATCCGGGGAACGGTGGCGCGTGTGAAAGAGGGGGTGGTATTGGACGATTTGGAGCTGTTCGAGCTGAAAAACCTGGCGCTCAACAGCGGATTGTTGCGTGAGGCAGTGGAGGCTTGGGGCGTTGTCTCTGTCCCTGATTTGGAGGGTGTCGTGAGGCTGTTGGATCCGGAAGGGTTGCGCATTCCCCATTTCTATATTTGCGACGCTTTTTCAGAAGAGTTGGCGGCATTGCGTGCAGAGATGAAGCGCTGCAAGCAGCGGGGGGAGGAAGATGCTGCCGAGCGGCTATATGCGCAGTCTGTGGAATGGGAAGACCGGGTGCGGGGGCAGCTGTCCAAAGATTTGCGTGGGTTTGCCGGAATCTTGGGACAGGCGTTGCAGGAGATTGCACGTTTGGACATCCTGCTTGCCAAGGCACGGCAGGCGTTGGCTTTGGGTTTGGCGAAGCCGGTGTGTGGGGGAGAGGCGACTGTTTTTGAGGGCTTGTTCCATCCCCAGTTGCGTGAACTGTTGCAGCAGCAAGGGAAGCGTTTCCAGCCTGTAGACCTCTGCCTGTGTGCGGGGGCAACGCTTGTTACCGGGGCGAACATGGCGGGTAAGACAGTGCTGTTGAAGAGCGTGGCGGTGGCGCAGTGCCTGTTGCAGTTCGGGTGCTATGTGCCGGCGGCGCGTGCGGAAATGGCGGTGGTGGACGACTTGATGGCATCCATTGGCGACGAGCAGGACGAATTGCACGGTTTGTCCTCTTTTGCGGCAGAGATGCTGCGCATTCACCGGATGGTCAGCCGGGTGAAGGCAGGCGAGCGACTTTTGGTGTTGATAGACGAATTGGCTCGGACGACCAATCCATTGGAAGGACGGGCAATCGTGGACGCGGTGGTGGAGTTTTTGACTGAACACAAGACGATGGCATTGGTGACGACCCATTACAGCGGGATTACCGCTGCTTGCCGGAAGTTGCGGGTCAGGGGTTTTGTGGAAGGGCAGGGGAAGGTGACGTGGAAGAACATAAACGAATTTATGGATTACTCTTTGGAGGAAGACGAGGGGGGCACAGTCCCTCATGAAGCATTGCAGATTGCCGCCTTGTTGGGCGTGGACAGGGACTTGTTGGCGCGGGCGGAGAGATTTGCAGGACAAACGGAATAGACAGTACAGAAAACAAGAAAATATATATGGAAAGTAAGTTAGGAATTGATTTCGGCAAAGTCGCTCATGCCAGGGAAGTTGCCCACAAAATAGCCACTCAGGTGCAGGATTTTGTGGACGGCTACACGACTGTGGCGGTCGAGCGGACGTTGTGCCGGTTGTTGGGCATCGACGGTGTGGATGAGAATGCCGTTCCGCTGCCTAATGTGATTGTAGAGGAATTGAAAGATAAGAACGTCCTGGGCGAAGGCGCCCTCTTTTTCTTGGGCAATACGATGGTGGCGACAGGCTTGACGCCCCAGCAGATTGCGGAAAAGGTGGCGGCAGGCGAGTTGGACATGACCGCCCAGCCGGCATGTACTCCCGCCCGGCGCGAGGAAGCGTTGCAGCCGTATATTGCGGCGAGCATGGAGCGCATCGCCAAGAACCGTGAGCGTCGCGAACGCTACCTCCAGACGTTGGGCGAGGGTCCCAAACCCTATCTTTACGTGATTGTCGCCACCGGCAACATCTACGAGGACGTCGTGCAGGCACAGGCGGCAGCCCGCCAGGGGGCGGACATCATTGCCGTTATCCGCACCACGGGGCAGAGCCTCTTGGATTATGTGCCTTATGGGGCGACCACAGAGGGCTTTGGCGGTACTTTTGCCACGCAGGAGAACTTCCGCATCATGCGCAAGGCATTGGATGAAGTGGGCGAGGAAGTGGGACGTTACATCCGTCTTTGCAATTATTGCTCCGGCTTGTGCATGCCTGAAATCGCCGTGATGGGCGCATTGGAGGGCTTGGACGTGATGTTGAACGATGCCCTGTACGGCATCCTTTTCCGTGACATCAACATGCAGCGCACCTTGATTGACCAATTCATGTCGCGGGTCATCAATGGCTTTGCAGGTGTCATCATCAACACGGGTGAGGACAATTACCTCACGACCGCCGACGCGGTGGAAGAGGCACATACCGTGCTGGCGTCCGACTTCATCAATGAACAGCTGGCAGCCCTTGCCGGATTGCCTGAAGAGCAGATGGGATTGGGGCACGCTTTCGAGATGGACCCGATGCTGGAGAACGGCTTCCTCTACGAATTGGCGCAGGCTCAGATGACCCGCGAGATATTCCCGCGGGCAACGCTGAAATACATGCCGCCGACGAAATTCATGACGGGCAATATTTTCAGGGGACACATCCAGGATGCGCTGTTCAACATGGTAGGCATCTGGACTTCCCAAGGCATCCAATTGCTGGGCATGCCCACGGAAGCCATCCACACGCCTTTTATGTCCGACCGTTACCTGTCCATCGAGAATGCCCGCTACATTTTCAACAACATGAAGAACATCGGCGACGAAGTGGTATTCAAGAAAGACGGGATTATCCAGTCCCGTGCGAAGGAAGTGTTGGACAAGGCAATCGGGCTTTTGGAGCGCATCGAGCAGGAAGGCCTCTTCTCGGCGCTGGAAAAAGGCATTTTTGCCGACATCAAACGCCCGAAGAACGGCGGCAAGGGATTGGATGGCGTATGCCTGAAAGGCAGCCACTACAGCAATCCTTTCGTAAATCTAATGTTGAACAGATAAATGGTTGACTATGAGCGGAGGTTTATATTCAATGGAGGGCAAGGACTTTGACCAGACCCTCGACCTGAAAAAGATAAAGCCCTACGGGGACACGATGAACGACGGCAAGACCCAATTGAGTTTTACGTTGCCGGTGCCTGCCGGCGATGAGGCTGTCGAGGCGGCAAAGCAGTTGTTGAAGAAAATGGGTTTTGAGAATCCCCAAGTGGTGTTCCACAAGGAATTGACCAAAGGTTTCACCTTCTTCAATTGCTACGGCTGCTGCACCCACACGGTGGATTACACGAACATTTATGTGCCCAAGGTGGAGTCCACCGTATGGGACATGGCGGAGACCGACCAGTTTATCCGCGAGCACATCGGGCGCAAGATAGTAGTCATTGGCGCCAGCACGGGCACGGACGCCCACACCGTGGGCATCGATGCCATCATGAACATGAAAGGCTTTGCAGGGCATTACGGCTTGGAACGCTACGAGATGTTTGAAGCGCTGAACATGGGCAGCCAGGTGCTGAACGAGGATTTCATTGCCAAGGCAATCGAAATGAAGGCAGACGCCCTCCTCGTGTCGCAGACCGTCACGCAGAAAGACATCCACATCAAGAACCTCACGGAACTGGTGGAGATGCTGGAGGCGGAAGGCTTGCGCGACAAGGTGATACTGGCGTGCGGCGGACCACGCATCACGCATGAATTGGCGAAGGAGTTGGGCTACGATGCCGGCTTTGGGATGAACACCTATGCCGACGATGTGGCTTCTTTTATCGCCCAGGAATTGGACAGAAGATTAAACAAAAATAAGTAATCATATAAACTATGGACAAAGAGCAAATTAGAGAGGTGATTGCCCGCAGAGTGGCAATGGAACTCAAAGACGGAGATGTGGTGAACCTGGGTATCGGTTTGCCGACGTTGGTGCCGAATTACCTGCCGGAAGGCGTGAAGGTGATTTTGCAGACTGAGAACGGTTTGATTGGCATGGGACCCACTCCTGCACCGGGAGCGGAAGACCCCGATTACATCAATGCTGGCGGCGGAGCCATAACGGCATTGCCGGGAGCGGCAGCCTTTGACAGCGCGACTTCCTTCGGCATTATCCGTGGAGGACATGTGGATGTCAGCATTTTGGGCGCATTGCAGGTGGACGAGCAAGGCGACCTTGCCAACTGGATGATTCCCGGCAAAAAGACTCCGGGCATGGGTGGCGCGATGGACTTGCTGATGGGTGCCGGCAAAGTCATCCTGGCAATGGAGCACACGGCGAAAGGCAACCCCAAGATTTTGAAGAAATGCACCCTGCCCCTGACAGCCAAAGGGCAGGTCGATATGATTGTGACCGAGATGGGCGTTATGGAGATTACGCCCGAAGGCATCGTCTTGAAGGAAATCCACCCCGACTTCACCGTGGAACAGGTGCAGGCAGCAACGGAGGCAACCCTGATTGTGTCGCCCGATTTAAAGAAAATGTGTTAAGCAACTAAACGAAAAGAGTATGGATTTTTCATTATCAAAGAAAGAGATACTGTTTCAGCAGATGATAAGGGAATTTGCTGAAAAAGAAGTGAAACCCTTGGCGGCTGAAGTGGACGAAGAGGAACGGTTCCCCTTGGAAACCGTTGAGAAAATGGCAAAATTGGGGCTGATGGGTATCCCCTTCCCCGTGGAGTATGGCGGTGCCGGTGGCGATAACATGTTGTATTCCATGGCAGTGGAGGAATTGTCGCGCGTATGTGCAACGACGGGAGTGATTGTTTCTGCCCACACGTCCCTTTGCGCTTCCCCGATTTACGAGTTCGGCAACGAGGAGCAGAAGCGGAAATACTTGCCCAAACTTTGCTCCGGCGAGTGGATTGGCGCCTTCGGTTTGACAGAGCCGAACGCCGGAACCGATGCCTCTGCACAGCAAACCATGGCGGTAGAGGAGGGGGATAACTACATCCTCAACGGCTCGAAGATATTCATCACCAACGCCGCTTATGCCCACGTCTACATCGTGATGGCAATGACCGACAAGTCACAGGGCACGCGCGGCATATCCGCTTTCATCGTAGAACGCGACTTCCCCGGTTTCAGCATCGGCAAAAAGGAGAAAAAAATGGGTATCCGTGGCTCAGCAACCTGCGAGCTGATATTTGAGAATTGCGTGGTGCCAAAAGCCAATTTGCTGGGCAAATTGGGCGAAGGCTTCAAGATTGCCATGAAAACCCTCGACGGCGGGCGCATGGGCATCGCTTCCCAGGCGTTGGGCATCGCGCAGGGCGCCATGGACGAGACCGTGAAGTATGTGAAAGAGCGCAAGCAGTTTGGCAAAGCCATCGGGAAGTTCCAGAACACCCAATTCCAGCTGGCAGACCTCCAGGCTAAAATCCAGGCGGTACGCCTCCTCGTGCGCATGGCAGCCTGGAAGAAGGACAAGAAACTGCCTTACTCCGTGGACTCCGCCCAAGCCAAGCTCTTTGCTGCCGAGACAGCCATGGAGATGACTACCAAGGCGGTGCAGTTCCACGGCGGTTATGGCTACACGCGCGAATATCCGGTGGAACGCATGATGCGCGACGCCAAGATTACAGAGATTTATGAAGGTACTTCAGAAGTGCAGCGGATGGTGATTGCAGGCGCCCTCCTGAAGTGATAATGTGGAACGATAGAAATTAATGGACATGAAAATAGTAGTTTGTATCAAGCAAGTTCCGGATACCACGGAAATCAAATTAGACCCGGCTACCGGCACAATGATTCGCGACGGAGTGCCCAGCATCATGAATCCCGACGACAAGGGCGGGCTCGAAATTGCTTTGCAATTGAAAGATAAATACGGGGCTCACGTGACCGTCATCACCATGGGTCCTCCCCAGGCTGACGACATGCTGCGCGAAGCCCTCGCGATGGGCGCCGACCGCGCCATCCACATGAGCGACCGTAAGTTTGCAGGCGCCGACACCTTGGCGACTTCCAACGCCATTGCCGGGGCATTGCGCATGTTGGATTTCGACCTCGTGATTACCGGCCGCCAGGCAATCGACGGCGATACCGCGCAGGTGGGTCCCCAGATTGCCGAGCACCTCGACCTCCCGCAAGTGACTTACGTCGAGGATTTGCAGTTCGACGGCAACAAGACCTTCACCATCCGCAAGTCCCTCGAAGACGGCTACCAGATGGTACAGGTGGATGCTCCCTGCGTGATTACCGTGTTGTCCTCAGCCAATAAGGCGCGCTACATGTCCGTGCGGGGCATCGTGGAGGCTTACGACCGCGAGGTGGAAGTCTGGACTTACGACAACATCAGCGTGGCAGAAGAGAAGCTGGGCTTGAAAGGTTCGCCCACCCGCGTATGGAAATCCTTCACCAAGGGCGCCAAGGCTGCCGGCAAGGTCTACGAGGTAGAGCCCAACGAAGCCGTGGATATTATTGTCGAAAAACTGAAAGAGAAATTTATAATTTGATAGGCTATGGATAAGACGCAATATAAAGACGTATATGTATTTGTGGAACAACGCGACGGCGTGGTTCAGAAAGTCGCCGTTGAATTGTTGGGCAAAGCCCGCGAATTGGCTGATGCCCTGGGCGAACGGGTGGTTGCCATGCTGTTGGGGCACGACATTTCTGCCAAGGCAGAGGAATTGATTGCCTACGGCGCGGATGTCGTTCTCTGTGCCGACGAGCGCGAATTGGCGCAATACACCACCGAACCCTACGCCCAGGCTATAGCCCAGATTGTGCGCGAGCGCAAGCCGAGCATTGTGCTCATCGGCGCGACCACCATCGGGCGCGACTTGGGTCCCCGCCTTTCCGCACGTTTGGAGACGGGATTGACAGCCGACTGCACCGGCTTGGACATTTCCGAGGAGCGCGACCTCCTCATGACCCGCCCGGCTTTCGGCGGCAACCTCATGGCGACGATTATCTGCAAGGAGCACCGCCCGCAGATGTCCACCGTGCGTCCCGGCGTGATGCGTGCGAAGGAAAAGGACGCTTCCCGCACCGGCGTAGTCGAGAAAGTGGACATCCATTTCGATAAATCCAAGTTCCGCGTGAAGGTATTGGAGACCGTGAAGGAGCAGAAAAACAAAATCGACATCACCGAAGCCAAGGTGTTGGTATCCGGCGGACGTGGCGTAGGCAATGCCGAGGGCTTTGCCATGTTGGGAAAATTGGCAGAGACCTTGGGGGCGGAAGTCTCCTCTTCCCGCGCTATGGTGGACGCAGGAGTCATGCCCCACGACCGTCAGGTCGGGCAGACGGGCAAGACGGTACGCCCCGACCTCTATTTTGCAATGGGTATTTCCGGAGCCATCCAGCACCTCGCAGGCATGGAGGAATCCGGCTACATCGTGGCGGTGAACAAAGACAAATATGCCCCCATCTTTGGAGTGGCGGACTTGGGCATCGTGGGCGACGTGAAGAAAGTCGTGCCGCTTCTCACCGAGCGGTTGGCAGCCCTGTCCAAACATAACAAATAATCCTTAAAACAGCCGCTGATGGATTACCGGAAACTCATAGTCGAAAGGCAAGGACGCATCGGGGTGGTTCGCATCAACCATCCCGAGGCGCTCAACGCCTTGGATACGCTTGTCCTCCGCGAATTGGGGCAAGCCTTTGATGCTTTTGCCGCCGATGCGGGCATCGACGTGGTGGTGCTCACCGGCGAAGGGCGCGCCTTCGTGGCGGGAGCCGACATCGCCGAAATGAGCGCCATGACCGCTGCCGAGGGCAAAGCCTTCGGACGCCTGGGAGCGGACGTGTTCCGCAAGATAGAACTCCTGCCCCAACCCGTGATTGCCGCCGTGAACGGCTTTGCATTGGGCGGCGGTTGCGAGCTGGCAATGGCTTGCGACATCCGCATCGCTTCCGCCAAAGCCAAGTTCGGGCAGCCGGAAGTGGGCTTGGGCATTACCCCCGGATTCTCCGGCACCCAGCGTTTGCCCCGCCTCGTAGGCTTGGGCAAGGCGAAGGAATTGATATACACGGCTGCCGTCATCCCTGCGGAGGAGGCGCTTCGCATCGGATTGGTGAACAAGGTGGTCGCTCCCGAAGCCCTCATGGACGAGGCGCTTGCCCTGGCGGCAACCATTGCCTCCAAAGCCCCGCTGGCAGTCCGCTACGCCAAGGAAGCCATCAACCGCGGCATCGAGACGGACATCGAGACAGGCATCGCCGTCGAGGCTTCCCTCTTCGGCTTGTGCTTCGCCACTGCCGACCAGAAGGAAGGCATGGCGGCTTTTTTGCAAAAACGCAAACCGGACTTCACCGGCGCGTAAATGTTGAACAACTCAAAAACAGATAATATCATGAAAATAGCTGTAGTCGGAACAGGCACCATGGGCAGCGGGATTGCCCAGGTATTCGCCCAGGCAGGGCACGACGTCCTCTTGAAAGGGCGTTCGGAGGCTTCATTGGCAAAAGCCCATAAAGCCATGGATAAAAACCTTTCGCGCATGGTCGAGAAAGGCAAAATGGAAGCGGCTGCGAAAGACGAGATTCTCGCCCGCGTCCACGACACGTTGAACTACGAGGATTGCGCCTCCGTCGAGCTGGTCATCGAGGCAATCGCCGAGGACATGCCCACCAAAATCGAGGTGTTTAAACTCCTGGACGGCATCTGCGCTCCGGAGACCATCCTGGCGACCAATACTTCCTCCCTCTCCATCACCGAGGTGGCAGCTGCAACCAGCCGCCCGGACAAAGTCATCGGCATGCACTTCTTCAACCCCGTGCCTGCCATGAAACTGGTGGAAATCATCAAAGGGCAGCTGACAGCCGCCGAGGTGCACGACAAGATTTTCGCCCTCACCCAGGCGTTGGGCAAAGTGCCCGTCAGCGTGAACGAGGCGCCGGGCTTCGTCGTGAACCGCATCCTTATCCCGCTCGTCAACGAGGGCATCGGCATCTTGGCGGACGGCGTTGCCACCCGCGAGGAAATCGACTCTGCCATGAAGCTGGGTGCCAACCACCCCATGGGTCCCCTCGAACTGGGCGACCTCATCGGATTGGACGTATGCCTTGCCATCATGGAAGTGCTTTACCACGAGTTTGGCGACTCCAAATACCGCCCGCATCCCCTCCTGCGCAAAATGGTGCGCGCCAACCTCTTGGGACGCAAGACAGGCATCGGCTTCTACGATTACCGGAAATAAATGCAAGTGGGGAGGAATTCCCCACTTTTTTTCTCCCTTTTCCACAAATTCCCCACCTGGGTGCTTTTGCGTAATCTTTTGTAATCGCCAATCTTTCAGTGCTTTTTGTCTCCTGTGCCTTTGCAGGTACGGATATTGCTCTCTCCCTTTGTAAATAAACAATTAAAACAAAAAGCCATGAAAAAATACCTACTGATTAGTTTGGGAGCCGCCCTCTTGCTGATGAACAGCTGTGTGGAAAAATCCCAGAAATACAAAAATTTGCAGGCACGGGTCGATTCCCTTTCGACGGTAGCCGCCACGCAAAACCAGGAGATGGAAACCATGCTCGCCGGCATCAACGACATCTCGTCGGGCATCGAGTCCCTCCGCGACGCCGAGCAAATCCTCACCCTCGAAGCCGCCAAGGAAGGCAAAGCCGCCTCCCGTTCGCAGCAGGAACTGCAACGCTTGCGCCTCGACGTGCAGGCAATGACCGAAGCCATCGCTTCCTACCGGGCGCAAATCGACGACTTGCAGGCGAAAAACAAAACCCAGTCCGCCCAATTCCAGCGCATGATTGCCAACCTCAAAGCCGAATTGGCGCAGCGTGAAGAGCGTTTGACCGCCCTCACCGCCGAATTGCAGGCTGCCAACAAGGCGCTTGCCCTGAAGACCGCCGAAGCGCAGGCATTGGCGCATGACGTCGATTCCCTCGACCGCGAATCCCAAGCCCGGCAGCAGACCATCGCCGCCCAGGACAGCACCCTCCACCAAGCCCACTACCTCATCGGCTCGCGCAAGGCATTGAAAGAGGCGGGCGTTATCTCCCGCCAAGGCATTTTCTGCCCGCCCATCGTCTCCCTGCAGGTGGAGAACGCCGGCTTCACCCCGCTCGACCTCCGCGAAACCAAGTCCATCCCCCTCGGTGACAAGAAAGCCAAAGTGCTCTCTTCCCACCCCGCCTCCTCCTACACCCTGGAGCCTTCCGATGACGGCACCCTCACCCTCCAAATCACCGACGAAGCCGCCTTCTGGCACCAGACCCGCTACCTCGTGGTGATGGTCGGCTGACCCCCTCCCCGCACCCCGGCTGGTTGCCGCCTGCCCCCGCAAGCCTCCCTCTCTGCTTCCGGGGGCATTTTGTTGCCCCAACCTTCGCCGATATATTCCTCCAACTCCGCAACGCTGCCGAAGCGGCGCACTTTCCCCTCCTTCGCCTGCTGCCATTTTTATCGGTGCAGCACACTCCCCGATGCCCCAACACCCTTGTTTTCTTGCCTGTTTGCATCCTTTATAAATTTTTTCTTCCTGCAATCCTTTGTAATATTAAAAATTTATCCTATCTTGGGGCGGTTCTTGGAAGGAAATAAACTATGGAAAAGCGAAAGACGATACTGCGAATACTCTACCGCCTCACGATTCTATTCCTCCTGCCTATGGTGGCAGGTTGCGATTCGGCAAGCCGTGAACTCCACGAAGCCTTGAATCTTGCGGGAGACAACCGTCCGGAACTCCAAAAAGCCTTGGACTATTTTTCCGATGACCCTTTGAAGCGCGAAGCCTGCGAATTTCTCATCCGCAACATGCCGGGGCATTATTCTTACGGGGGCGAGTTCCTGGAGGATTTCAGGGAAAGCATCACCCAGCCGGAAGCCCGTTCGCCATATTTCCGTGAAATGATGGCATCGGTGCTTTACCAAGACAAAAGGGCGAAGGAATACTTGGATGAAGAAGAAGATATCAAGAAACTGACAGGCGCTTTCCTCATCCGCCACATTGAGCGGCGTTTTGAACAGTGGGAAACCTGCCCTTGGCTTGCCGGAATCACCTTTGAGGACTTCTGTCATTATGTCCTGCCCTATCGCTTCCGGGATGGACCGGCTGTCCTTCCCGATGAATTGTTTATTTCAGAGGAGGAAAACGAAGCCATCCTTACCCGGTTCGATGACATTAATCATGCGGCATGGAAAATCAGCCAACTCTACTTCCCGAAAGATTATCAGTTACAGGTGCAGCTTCCCCCTCCTTTTGAAGCCAGTCCTTTGTTGGATTGTTACTTGTTGGGCTTCTTGAGAATGTATTATTTCCGCGCTGCCGCCATCCCTTCCGCTTTTGACTTTGTGCCGGCATGGGCGGCTACCAATGGGCAGCATTATTGGGCGAATGTGATTGATGTCATGCAAAAACGTGGTTCCTACGAGGAAACGCTTCCGCAAAAACCCCCTAAAGTCTATCGTTATTCCTATGTGCCGGAAAGGCGCTTGCCTGATGTGGAAGCTGTGCCGGACTTCTTCCGCAACCCCTTCCTGCAGGATGTGACGGCGGAATACGTGCATGCCGTGGAGGTCGAATTGCCAATACCCCCTTCCTGCCGGCGGAAGTTGGATTATGCTTGTCTGGCAGTTTTCAACAACAGGGGATGGGTGCCGGTGGCATGTGAGAAAGTGAAAGCCGGGAAAGTGCGCTTTATGGACATGGGGGCTGGGTGCGTGTATTTGCTTTTGGGCTATATGGGGGGAGAGGCGCATGCCCTGTCTGCTCCCTTTATCTTGAAACGCGATGGCGGGAAGGAGTTTTTGCAGGTGGACAAAAATGCTTCCTGCGTGCTGGATTTGAAACGGAAATACCATTACAACAGCCAGGCGGTAGGAGGAAAGTCAATGGTGGGAACCCTGTTCGAATGCTCTAATGACGCAGATTTCAGGGAAAGCAAGCTATTTTATCAAGTGGAGAGAAACCACCACATGGACAGGCAACAGATTGCCTGCCCGGAAGGGGCATACCGTTATTGGCGCATCCGTCCACGTGTGGCATGTGCTTTGGCTGAACTGGACTTCTTGGATGTAAATGGCAACCCCGTGGACGGGCGTATCGTGGAGATGGATTGCGAGGGCGACGGGCGTCTCCTTTTTGATGGCGACCCATTGACTTGCGTCCAATCCTACCGGGTGTTCGACTTTGAGTTCGACGAGCCGGTAGCATTGGGATATATCTGCTACCTGCCCATGAACGATGGCAATGGCATATATCCCGGGAACGAATATGAATTGTTTTATTTTGACCGGGGGGCATGGCAATCCTGCGGGTGCAGGGTGGCGCTTGCCGACTCGGTGACATATAAAAATGTGCCTTCGGGCGGCTTGTATTGGTTGCGGAACAGGACAACGGGGACACAGGAGCGGATATTTACGTATGAAAATGGAAAAATGAAATTTTGGTAAAGGAGGATTATCGTCTGCCAGCCATAGAGTGGGGAAGCAGCATAATTATATGGTTAATATTAAAACAGTAATTTCGAAATGAGAAAGACAGTAATTTTGACAGCCTTGTTAGGCATGATGATTCCGGCTTTCGGACAGGCAGAGGGCAATCTGCAGAAAGCCAAGAGTGAAATGAACAGCACGCCATTGCCTTTTGCGTGTGTGAAGTCCACAACAAATGTGACAATGCAATGTAGTTTTTAATTTAAGGCTGGCGCATGTTGTGATTTTGCGATATGCGCTTGCTTTTAACAGGAAGGCGATTATGAAAAAATGTAGGCTATATGTTTTTTTGTTGTGCATATTATTGGCACAATGTGTTATAACTTATGCGGGTACTCCTTTGGAAAACGATGATATTTTTTTGAAAAGTAAGAAATTGTCAGCCTTTAAAGAGTATGTGGTGGAGCGCACGCTTTCCCAGCACTTGAGTTTGCTGCGTCAGGATTATGAAGCATTTAAACATGAGATGTTTGTCTATACGGACACCTTGTCCCATACACTCCCGTGTAAACTGATGGTGACGTTAAGTAAGCGGGGACGAATTAAAGATTGCCGGGTGGAAGGGGAGGTCTGTCCCCCATTGGCAGGCCGGATAAAAAGAATTGCGTTGAATTACTCTGTTTCGATTCTGGAAAAAGAAGCATTGGATGCCCAAGCTAAAAACGAGATTGCAGTGGATTTGCTGATACCTTTTTCAGGAAATTATGTGTTCTTGGATAC
>CALUKF010000063.1 GCA_944321145.1 uncultured Odoribacter sp.
AACCATGCGGGCTTGTCTTCCATCATAGTTCCGATAACGACCGCCGGAGTCGGATACAGAGCCAGAACTGAACCGATGTTTCTTTTCATCGTTTATTCCTCCTCCTGCAATTTGTTATATTCCTCATCCGTTACAGGCTCAAGCCATTCGTTGCTTGTCTTTTCTCCGGGCACTTCAATGGCAAGGTGGGCAAACCAACTGTCGGCTGTGGCGCCATGCCAATGTTTTACTCCGGCTGGGATGTTGACCACATCGCCGGGGCGGAGCAGGCGTGCGGGCTTTCCCCATTCCTGATACCAGCCTGTGCCTGCCACGCAGACCAGCAGTTGTCCGCCGCCCTTCGTGGCGTGATGTATGTGCCAGTTGTTGCGGCAACCCGGCTCAAACGTCACATTGTTGATGCCGACCTGTTCCGAAGATACCGGTGCCAGGTAACTTTGCCCGATAAAGTATTGGGCGAAAGCATCGTTAGGCTTACCGATGGGGAATATCATTTCCCGCTCGAATTTTGCTTTCTCGTCTGCGGCAGCCGTTTCTTCCGTCCATACATCCTTAGCCAGACGGAATGCTGCCCATGCTTTAGGCCATCCGGCATAGAAGCCGACTTGCGTCAGTATCTCCGCTATCTCGGTACGGGTGATGCCGTTCTTCTTAGCGGTCTGCAAATGATAAGTCAAGGACGAATCCGTAATGCCCGAACTGACAAGTGCAGTAATCGTAACCATGCTTCGGTCGCGTAGGCCGAGTTTGTCTGTCCGGCTCCATACTTCGCCGAAAAGCACGTCATCATTCAGTTCCGCAAATTTGGGTGCGAAATCGCCCAACTGCTCTCTTCCGGCAGTCTGCTTGATTTTTGTCTGTGCGTTAGCCATAGGTGTAATCATTAATAGTGTCAATGCAATGCAAATAATTGTTCTCATGATTGTGTTCTTTTATTGTTGATACTCAGAATCAGCACATCGGATGTTCCCAAGAGCCTTTGGTATCTACATCCATCTTTTTGGATACTTCATCCAGCAGGACGATTTCATTGTCAGCCAAACGAAGTGAAATAGCTTTTACCGCATCTTCCACATGGTGAGGTTTGGTTACGCCAATGATGGGCAAGGTATGCTTGGCAATCGCCCATGCGATGACCACCTGCGGCACGGTCGCTCCGTGCATTTGGGCTATCTCGCGCAATGCCGTAAGCAATTCTCCCATCCGCACCAGCTGGGCGTTGTAAGTCTCACCCCGTGAACTGTTCTGTGGCATCAAATGTTCCGCATCATATTTGCCGGAAAGCGCGCCTTGCTCCAATGTCATGTAGGCAAAGAAGTCCATGCCGTGCTTGCGGCAATAGTCGATGATGCCCGCGTCTTCCGATGAGCGGTAAATAAGGCTGTAGTGATTTTGCACCGCAGACACATGGAAACCTTCCGCGGAAAGGATTTCTTCCGCACGTTTCAGTTCAGCCAAGTTGTGGTTGGATACACCAACGCGTTTTATCTTCCCTTTCTTCAATGCGGGAATCAGTCCGGGCGTCCAACGCTCCACATCAGCCGGATTGTGTATCCAATAAATGTCTACATAGTCCGTGTCAAACCGCTTCAGGCTGGCATCCAGCATTTCTTCCACGGCATTCGGCGAGTCGGATGCAATCTGAGGGGTGAACTTGGTGGATATAAGCACTTGTTCACGCGGACATTGTTTTACGAAACCCGCCAGAATGTCCTCTGAGGCTCCCATGCCATACACGGTTGCCGTGTCCCAAAGGTTCAGCCCGTTGTTCATAGCCGCATCAAACACCGGCTTTAAATCTTCTGCGGAAAGGTTGTTCCCGAACACTTGGTCGCCTCCGGCGGCGCCTGTGCCCCATGACCATGTGCCCAGGGCGATTTTAGGATAATTCTCATTGTTTGCCATAACGATGTTCTTTTTAAAAGTTTTCTGATGCAAAGTTATGGCGGTTGTTGTTTTGCTTTGTTGTTTTGCGGCTCAATTTATGTTTGCGTAAGGCTCAATTCGCTAATATGGAATAAAATGTTTATGTTTTGGGGATTTTTGCTACTATATTTATCGCTAAATTATCGGCTTTGCTTTCGTTCAAGTTCACCGTCGTTGCGGTCTCTGCCGTTCCGGCATTACCGGCGGCACGCTGTCTTGGGTAACGGTGGTTTGCGGCGTTTTCAGGAAAATGTCCTCCTTCTTCAGGGGTTTCTTTTCGATGTGCCATTGGAAGTCGCGCAACTTCCCGTCTTCCGGCGTGACCATGAATAGGGGGTTTAGCGTGCCTTCCACGTCGTTGATGAACGTGATGTCCTTGATTTTTTTGTTTTCCAATTCGATTTTGATGTTGGAACTGGTTGCTTTGTTCAGACCGATGATGATGCCATTGTCGTCGGGATAATAGGCGGATTCGCCGCTGCCGTCCACATACATGAGGTACAGTTGGTTGTCGCGTACATACCCCGTCATGTCGCGTCCCTTGACCTGGTTGAAGAGCACGCCGCGCTGGTCGGGGGTGAGCTTATACATGGTAGAATCGACCATGCTGACAATCATGGCTTTGTTTCTCATATTGAACTTATCCACCTCGTTGTCCACCATGTGCATGTCGATGGTGGTGCCGGTCAATTGGTTGCCGCTTGCCCAGACAACGGGCTGCCTGTAGAGGTAAATGGTGGAATCCGCTACGGGGTAGACAATGGAGTCGCACACGCCTTGCAGGTCGAGGCTGTAGAACCGTGCGCCGTAGTAGGCTTTCATCACGTTGTTCTCCAAGCTGTCCTTGCTGATGGAGAGCGTGTCGGCGTGCATGAACAGGGAATCGCTTTGCCCGACGAGGATAAGCATTGCCCGTTCGGTGACGAATGCATAATCGTTGTCGCGCAGCACTTCGCCGTAGTTGCCTTCCACGATGGCTTTGTTGATGGTGTCGTAAAGGTGGATGTGCTGGCGCATGATGGCGGTACCCGACACGCTGTCTACGACCAAGGTATCGGAACTGCCGATGTAGTTGTTGTACGTGAGGGTGTTGTTCTTGTAGAGTTCGGCGTGTGAAGTGATGGAGTTATACCATCCGTACTCCGAGTAGAGCGTGCGGTTGTCGCCGATGATGTTCGTGGGTCCCAGTATCGTAATCACTTTCGTCTGTGTCTGGTACTTCAGGGTGTCGGAATAGAGCGTGTAGTCAGGCGTATAGACCTCCACATTGTCCTTGTAGAACATTTCGTTGATAGGGAGGTAGTAATACCCGATGTCGCTCACCAGTGTGTTCACGCTGTCGCGGATGGTGCCCCCGTTGAAGTAATGCCCCACGCGGTTGAAGGCGTCGTAATTCAGGGAGTCGGTCGTCAGTGTCAGTTGCGGGTCTTGGAGGACAACGTTGTGGCGCACCTTTGCCACTTCCGTGTTCCCGTTGTAGAACAGGTAATCGCCCCACATGTTGATGGTGTCGTTCTGCACGGCGTGTACCCGCCCGTAGGCATAAATGAAATTGCTGTCGGGATATTGGTAGAGGCTGTCGCAGGTCATGCGCATGTCTTTGTGCGAAAACATGGCATTTCCAATGAAACGGTTCGGATCGCCCGGACGGGTGCCTGCCCGGAGGGAGTCGGCGTGTTCAATGACCACAATCGCTTTCTCTTGCGCGTAGCTTCCCAGCGAACAGACCATCAGGCATGCCAGCAAATATACAATTCTTGCCCTCATTTATCCCCGCGTTTATTTCACCCAACCGTCATACCGGAACTTGCTGTCCTTGTACTCGTTGTCGATGTGGATGTAAGTTTCTGCCTGTTTCTCCTTCACCCATTGCTCCAGTTTGTCCATTTGCTTTTCCTGGGTGAGCATCAGCTCGAAATTCTGCCAGTCGTCTTCCAGATTGGCAATGTGGCGCGGATAGAATGCCCTCACTTTGACGATTTTGTACTCCTCCTGTCCGCGTTCGTTGTGGCTGACGAAAGGAACGGAAATTTCGCCCACTTTCAGTTTATTGATTTCGCGTGCCATTTCGCCGGGGATGTTGGCACGGGCAATGCGTGCTTCGCCGGTCTGCGGGTCGGGATACAAACCGCCGTTGTTGCGGGTCTGCTTGTCCGAGGAGAAGTAGTGGGCTGCTTCTTCGAAAGTAAATTCCCCTTTCTCGATGAATTGCCGGATGGTGTCCAGGCGGAGCAGGGCTTCTTCTTTCTCTTCTTCGGAAACCTTGGGTTGCAGGAGAATGTGCCGCACATTGATGCGTTCCCCTTGGCGGTCAATGAGCTGGATGATATGGAAGCCGAATTCCGATTCTACAATCTTCGAGATTCTGCCGGGTTTCAATTCAAAAGCGGCTTCGGCAAATGCCGGGTCTAACTGGTTGCGGGCGATGTATCCCAATTCCCCACCCCGTGCGGCAGAACCCGGGTCTTCGGAGTAAAGCACGGCAAGCGTGTTGAATGTGCTTTCGCCGTTCAGGATTTGGTCGCGGAAGTCGCGCAGCCGTTCGCGAATCCGTTCTTTCTCGGCATCGCTGACGTGCGGGCGGAGCACGATTTGCTGCAATTCATACCGGTCGGGCATTTCCGGCAGGCTGTCTTTCGGGATGCGCAGGAAGTAGCGCTTCACCTCGGACGGGGTAATCCGGATTTTCTCGACGATTTTCTGTTGCATCTGTTCGGTAATCAACCGCTCGCGCAGGGGTTCGCGCATGTCGTCCTTGATTTCCTCGATGGACTTCCCGAAGTAGTTTTCCAACTTCTCTTGCGAGCCGATGTTGCTGATGAAATAGTCGATTTGGCTCTCCACTGCGCTCTCCACCTGGTCTTCCGTCACGCTCACGCTGTCCACTTGGGCTTGTGCCATGAGGAGTTTCTGCACGAGCAGGTTTTCCAGAAGCCCTGCCCTGTAGTCGGAAGAGGAGGAGGCAATTCCCCTGCCTTGGTCTTGCAAATAAGCGTTTTCAATGTCTGATTTCAGGATGATTTCCTCCCCGACAATGGCTACAATTTTGTCTATTACATTTTGTTGTGCGGACAAGATGCCGAACGGGAAGAATAAAATCGCTAATAATAGGTATCTTTTCATATCGTCAATATTAATTTCTCTAATGTTGCCTTTCGTTTTTACGCCACGAAACTACTATTTTTATTTTTACTGATAAAGGATGGCGCGGGTTTTAGTATATTTTTACATACTTTTTTTGAATGCCTTCCTCATTAATTTGCCGTTCCAATTCATTTTCAAATGCAAGTTTCTTTTTATTCTTTAAAATCAATGCGATTTCGTCCCTCACATAATCCAAGGGGGCGATGTTTTGCTCTTTGATAAAGTCGTTGATTAGCAAGAAGTAGTAATTGTTCTCATCCTCTTGCTCGATGTGTACGGGCATTTTTGCCATAGATGCTTGGGGCTCTTGCGGGAGCAGGCGGAACAGAGCCTGTGCCTCCACCCAATTGTCGTCGAAATCATCGTATTTCCGGGCATTGGACAGGCAATATTCTTCCAGTTTTTCAAGTGATTCCGAGGTGTTCGATGCAAACCATTTGCGCACATCCGCCAGGTTCGGCGCGTTTTTCGGGAGGATAAAGAAAGTTGCCTTCACGATGGGAGTGGACAGGACGAAATTGTTTTGGTTTTTCTCGTAATAGGCTTCCATTTCGGCATCGCTGACATTTTCTTGCAGCTTTTGGTCTATCAACTTCTGCTTGTATTTGTAAATGAGCAGCGAAGCCCGGTAATCTTCCACTTGTTTTTGGACATTCTTTTCCTTCTCCGACAAGTTTTCGTTGGCTTTTTGCAGCAGCAATTTCTGCGTAATCCAATTGCGGATGTAGTTTTGGGTCAATGCCATGCTGTCGTCCGGCGAAATGGGTTTCGGGAGGAAATCTTGGATTTCCGAGCGGTACAACACATGTTCAAAAACCTGCGCGACAGGCTCTTCTGTCGGTTTCAGCTCCTTGCACGAAACGAGGAGCAGGAGAAAATAGGGTAGGATATATCTCATTTTTCAGTCCTCTTTTTTTAAGCCACGGCGAAATTACGAAATTATTTTCTAATCTGTCGCCATCTCTTGATGGATTATTCCTGTTTTGCATTATCTTTGTGATAATGAAACAGACGTTATGACAATTCGGGAGATACTAAAGCATTATTGGGGCTACGACTCTTTTCGCCCTTTGCAGGAGGAGATTATACTTTCCGTCATCGACGGGAAAGACACCCTTGCCTTGATGCCCACGGGAGGCGGCAAGTCGATTACCTATCAGGTGCCCGCCCTTTTCCTGGAGGGGACGTGCATCGTCATTACCCCCTTGATTGCCTTGATGAAAGACCAGGTGGAGGATTTGTTGCGCCGCGGCATTCCCGCAGGGGCAATCTATACGGGCATGGAGCGCGAGGATGTGGAGTCTACCGTCAACAAGGCATTGGCACGCCGCCTGAAATTTCTCTACGTGTCGCCCGAACGCTTGGTTTCCGCTTACTTCCGCGAACGCCTGAAGCAAATGCAAGTATCGCTCCTGGCAGTCGATGAAGCCCATTGCATCTCGCAATGGGGGTACGACTTTCGCCCTTCTTATCTCCGCATTGCCGAAATCAGGGAGTTTTTCCCAGCCGTGCCCGTATTGGCATTGACGGCGACGGCTACCCCGAAGGTGGCGGAGGACATCCAGTGCCAACTGCATTTCGCCCGCCCCCATGTGCTTTCCAAGAGTTTCCGCCGCGAAAACCTCTCCTATGTCGTCCGCAAAGCCAATGACAAATTGGGTGAAACATTGCACATCCTTTCCAACCTGCCCTCCAGTGCCATTGTCTACGTCCGGAAAAGGGTGACTGCCGAGGAACTTGCCGCCTTCCTGAACGCCAAAGGCATACGGGCGGCTTATTACCATGCCGGGCTGCCCCCTCTCCAGCGGGCAATGCGGCAGGAAGCCTGGAAAAAAGGGGAATGCCCTGTCATGGTGGCGACCAACGCTTTCGGTATGGGGATTGACAAACCGGACGTTCGCATCGTTCTCCACTTCGACATTCCGGACAGCCCGGAGGCATATTTCCAGGAAGCAGGTCGGGCAGGTCGGGACGGCAAGCGCGCTTATGCCGTGCTGTTGTACAACGAAGCTGCGCTCACTGCCTGCAAGAAACGCGTGGAGAAACGCTTCCCGGACATCAAGTATGTGCGGGAAATCTACCGCCTCCTCGGCAATTTCTTCCAAGTGGAAGAAGGGGCAGGGAAGGGGTTTGCTTTTGAGTTCGACCCCGATTTGTTTGTCAAAACCTACCAGTTGGACTACGTTTCTGCCCTTGCGGCGATTGAGACCCTCCAGGTTTCCGGCTATTTGGAATGCACGACGGACATCCATGCCCGCTCCCAAGTGCAGTTCCTTGTCTTGCGCGACCGTCTTTATGGCATCGAATTTCATCCCCCCTTGCAGGAAAAGATTGTGGAATTCATCCTGCGCACCTGCGCCGGCGTTTTCGTGCAACCCGCTTACATCGAGGAAGAACACATTGCCGATGTCCTCGGGACAGACAGGGAGACCGTCTACCTCCTTCTCTTAGACCTTGCCAAACGCAAAATCATCCGCTACGTCCCCGGCAACGACCGTCCCTACATCGTTTACCACCAGCCCCGTGTCCCCGAATCCTACCTGCACGTCAGTCCCGATGCCTATCGCGACCGCAAAAAGTCCTACACGCGAAAGATAAGCCGGATGGTCGGCTACATCGAAACCCCCGTTTGCCGCCAGCTCTACCTCATGGATTATTTCGGGCAAAAGGAAAAAGCCCCTTGCGGAATATGCGACTACTGCCTCTCGCAGAAAAAGTTTGCCAAGGCTCCCGACAAAAAACTACTCATGCAAAGCATCTTGGAACATTTGCGCGTCTCGGACTTAGACCTCCGCACCCTCATATACAAAGTAGGTGCCGACCGCGACTCTGTCATCGCCTGCATCCGCCAACTCCTGGAGGAAGGCAAAATCACCTACAAATCCCCCGAAATCCTTGCCCTGAAATAACAGGAATTGCATTTGCCTCAACTCTTTTTCATACGCAGATTAAACTCACCAATTCAACATCATAAAAGACATGGTTATTTTCTTCAATCTTTTCATAAACAACATTCTTTATTCCATGCGGTGAGAGATAATTTTCCATCACATAATCAAATTGCTCTTTTGTTAGCCTGATTTTCATAATTCTCATTTTTAATTTTACACATTCTGCACGGCATCAATAAAAAACGGTCACTCAATTTTCCTCATACAACTCATAGACAGCAGGATGGAACCATTGCCTATCAGTATCGAGTTTAACCAAATTCTCAAAAAAGTCCGCCGGGAAACGAATGCGGATGTTCATCCAAGACACGCAGTAAAAAGGCAGCATCGTCAGGATAGGCGTATCTTTATTCCAAGCCGGGAGTTTCCAAACCTCTTTCATGCCTCTTATAATATCCTCTATCACGCCAAGATAACGCTTCATTCCATAGTCGTACATAAAGCGCACTTCCGATATTTCAAAGTTCTCGAACAAAACAGCGTAATATACCAAATACCTCTTGTCCCACTCATTCGTCACTAATTCAAAACATGCCGTTTGGTACATGAGAATAGAATCTCTGCTGCACTTTGCCGGAGGAAGCATCAACGTTGCCCCCAACCGGCTGCCGTCTCTTTTTACATAAACGAGGGAATCTTCCCCGCCTTCCGTCTCATAAACAATAGTCAAAAGCAAAGAATCCACATCATACACGCGGTTCTTCTCCTGCTGTGCAAAACCCCGAATTGAAAACAACAAATTCAATGCGGTAAACAATACAAACAATCTAATAATCATAACCTTCTACTTTAATCTGTTTGAATTTCCAAAACCTTCATACTTGTTCCAGCCCCTTGCCACATTTAAGTAGTCTGCATCAAATTTTCCTGTCCGGATGCGAGTTGCTATTGTCCAAGGATTGAGGACAGAACCTATGTCTATCGTGCGGTATTTCTCTGTCAATCGACCAATGCGTTTCATATTTTGGTTGACTTTCCAAACCGACCATCTCCACATATTCACCTCAGGCAATTCATCATCGGGATGCCAAATTCGGAATTTTATATCCGCAGCCTTTCCAATATCCGGGCAATTCCCTTCCAGCGTCCAACAACCATTGTCAAGCCCTGCCCGTAAAATCGTATGTGCATAAAATTCCACTTCACCCTTTACCACATCAGGCAAAATCGCCGGCTTTTCCAATGGATAAGTCTCTTTGAACACTCGAATTACGGAACTGTTCAACATCGTCATATCGTTTATGACATATTAGAAAAACTTCTGATGCCTTTCATCCACCTTGACCGAAAAGACATCCCCGATAATTGTCGTTTTCTTCCTTTTCATAATTTAAATCCTGCTTGAAATCAAAACTTTTCTATCCTGCCCCAAGCGACGCAACACACCTGCGATGATGGCATAAATAGATTCCATGACAATGCCTTCTTACCTTGTCTTACAAAGGTAAAGCTATTTCCCTGAAAAAACAATCGAATGCATAAACATTTTGCGCACAAGAACAGAACGGCAGTCTGCGACCCCATCCCTGCCGCTCCGCCTTCTTTGCCCGATAGGAGAGACCCTCTCCCTCGTTAATCGTTCCTCATTAATCGTTCATCGTTAATCGTTCATCCTCACACCCCTGCCTGGCTTCCGAAAAGCGCCAAATGCAGCCGGTCGCAATACCTCCAGCCCTCCCGGATGCAATGCTCCAGCGTTTCCTTTGCATTCGCCCGCATCTCCTCCAGCGTGCCCCCCAGGGGCATCAGCAGCACATCCTCGTTTTTCCACCCCCTCAGCCGTGCGAGCAGCCCCTTTATTTCCGCAATGTCCTTTTCGCAGGAATAGACAAACTTCAATTGAAAATCCTTTCCCCTCTTCCAAGTGCAATCTATAAATTGCTGGATAACCTCCTTCCGCACAATCCATTTCCCCCCTTGCGAGGAAGGGAATTTCGGCGAAAGGCTGAAGAAATCGACATACTGTGCCACCTTCTCGTCGTACAGCGTCGCGTTGCTTTCCACCGTCACGTGGAAACTTTCGCCGGATTTCAGCAGCCGGCACAACTCCCTCAGTTCCTCTGCCTGCAAGAACGGTTCGCCGCCCGTGATGACCACGTGGCGGATGTTCCCCCTGTTCATGAGCAGAGTGCGGTACACGTCTTCCACGCTCGCCTGCCGGGCGTCCCTCGTCTCGTATGCCGCGTATGCCGTGTCGCAGGGCGAAAAACCGCCGCCCGCCTTCTTCCAGCGGCAATGCAGGTTGCATCCCGCCAGCCGCACAAAAAGGGATGGCATGCCGCACAACTTTCCTTCGCCCTGAATCGTGCCCGGAAATGCGAAGCCCGATGCCGGCATTTCCCCCAACTGCCTCCCCAGGCTGTCCTTCGTTATCGGGAATATCCCGTCCTTAGCCAATAACATCGTCCTTGAAACTGAATTTAATATCCTCCAGCGTGAAATGCACCCACGCCAAATCCTCACGCGAAGCCTCCGCATACCCCGTTGCCGTCTCATGCACCCGGACTGCCTGCAATTGCACATGCCCCTCGCCGTTCACCGGCTCCATCCCCTGCAAAATCTGGTCGATGGCATAAAAAAACAGCAACGCATACCCCTCCGCCGATGGCGATACCGGCAGCTCCGCCACCCGCTCGTTATACTTATATATAAATGCCTTGAAATCCTCCTCCTCGCCCCTCCACAACGAATACGTGTGGTCAAAGCTCTCGATGAACCGCTTCACCCGCTCCAGCCGGCAGAAATCCATCAGCATAAACCCGTTGTCGAGCTTGTCCGAAGTGATAAACACCTCCACCACATACGAATGCCCGTGGATATTCTCCCGGCATTTCTCCGACGAACAGCGCCGCACAATATGCGCGCCTTCAAACTTAAACAGCTTCCTGATAACCATCTCTTCTTATTTTAATAACGGGTCTTCCACGCCGGCTTCCTCGAACGCCTTTGCGCGGAGCAGGCAACTGTCGCACGTCCCGCACGGCTTCTCGTCCCCCCGGTAGCACGTCCACGTCAGTCCGTAATCCACTCCCAGCTCCATGCCCCACTTGATTTCCTCCGCCTTCGTCAAATGCATGAAAGGCGCGTGCAGCGTGATATGCTGCTTCTTCTCTGCGCCGAGCACCGTCCCCAGGTTCACCGCCTGCTCCATTGCCCGGATAAACTCCTCGCGGCAATCCACATACCCCGAATAATCCACCTCGCTCACCCCGATAAAAATATCCGCCACACCCAAGGCATCTGCCCACGACGCAGCCACCGAGAGAAACACCATGTTCCGCGCCGGCACATACGTGTCCGGGATATCCGTCCGCTCCAGGTTGCCGTCCTCCACCTCCATCTTCGGGTCAGTCAGCGAACATCCGTCCCATTCGTTCAGCATCAGCCGCACCGTTTTGTGCTCCTTCACCCCGGCAGCCTTCGCCACCTCCGCCGCGCTCCTCAGCTCCCTGTCGTGCTTCTGCCCGTACAGGAAAGTCAGCGCATAAATCTCGTCAAACCCTTGGCTTTTCGCCACATACAATGCCGTCGTCGAATCCAGTCCCCCCGACAGCAGTACAATCGCTTTCTTCATATTCTCAATCTCATTTACATTCCTCGAAACAGCCCCAAAATTAGAGCTTTTCTCCCGAAATTAAAACATCCCCCTTCCCCCCGCCGAAATAAAAAATATTAAAACCTCCGCCCCGCTTCCCGTTGTGTCCCCAAAGTCTTTCCAAAAGGCATCCCGTGGGCATCCGGGTAACAATGATGTGAAATTATGTTGTGAATTATGTATGAATCAATAGTTAAAAATAATGATTGTTATCTTTATCTTATCTTTGACTTATGTTTCTGTTATGTTTTCCTTATGTTTATATCCGAGATTCCCATAAGATTCCTTTTGGAAAGACCTTGGAAACCAGGAAGGAAAGCCCGGGGGAACGGGGCGGCAGGCGGGGGAGGGAAAGGGGCAGCGCGGAAAAACGGCGGGGCGGCATGATTTTATTGGCGGAAAGGGTTGGAAATGGAGGAATTATTTGTATCTTTGCGCCCGAATTCAAAATAATGTCTAACTTATTAGATTGGAAACATTTAAAATTTAATTATGTCAGAAGAACAAAAAGAGATGCAAGCTGAAGTTGCAGAAGAGCAAAAAGAAGTGCAGGTTGAAGCTGAGAAGAAGGCCGCTAAGACGGTTGCGCCGGTGACAACGAAGGAACCGGACGAAGATTTCGATTGGGACGCATACGAGAATGATTCTGTAGTCCTGAACGAAAACAAGGAAGAGTTGACGCAGAAGTATGCGGAGACGCTTTCAAAAGTAGGGGAGAAGGAAGTGGTGGAAGGAACGGTGATTTCTATGAACAAGAGAGAGGTGGTTGTGAACATCGGTTACAAGTCCGATGGTATTATTCCGTTGAATGAGTTCCGTTACAATCCTGACTTGAAGGTGGGCGACAAGGTGGAGGTTTATGTGGAGAGCCAGGAGGACAAGAAGGGGCAGTTGACCCTGTCGCACAAGCAGGCACGCGCATTGCGCAGCTGGGACCGGGTGAACGAGGCGCTGGAGAACGACGAGATTATCAAGGGTTATGTGAAGTGCCGCACGAAGGGCGGTATGATTGTCGATGTGTTCGGAATCGAGGCATTCTTGCCGGGTTCGCAAATCGACGTGAAGCCTATCCGCGATTACGATGTGTATGTCGGGAAGACGATGGAGTTCAAGGTGGTGAAAATCAACCAGGAGTTCCGGAATGTCGTGGTGTCGCATAAGGCTTTGATTGAGGCTGAATTGGAACAACAGAAGAAAGATATTATCTCCAAGCTGGAGAAGGGACAGGTGCTCGAAGGCACGGTGAAGAATATTACTTCTTACGGCGTGTTTATCGACCTGGGCGGTGTGGACGGTTTGATTCACATTACCGACTTGTCTTGGGGACGTGTAAATCATCCGAACGAAATTGTGCAGCTTGACCAGAAGCTGAATGTGGTTATCCTGGACTTCGACGACGAGAAGAAGCGGATTGCATTGGGCTTGAAGCAGCTGACTCCGCATCCTTGGGATGCCCTCGACCAGAATTTGAAGGTGGGCGACAAGGTGAAGGGCAAAGTGGTTGTGATGGCAGATTACGGCGCATTCGTGGAGATTGCCCCGGGCGTGGAAGGCTTGATTCACGTGTCAGAGATGTCTTGGTCACAGCATTTGCGTTCGGCACAGGATTTCCTGAAGGTGGGCGACGAGGTGGAGGCCGTTGTATTGACGCTCGACCGCGAGGAGCGCAAGATGTCTTTGGGCATCAAGCAGCTGAAGCCGGATCCATGGGAACACATCGAGGAGAAGTATGGCGTGGGCACGAAGCATACGGCTATTGTGCGTAATTTCACGAACTTCGGCGTGTTTGTAGAGATTGAGGAAGGCGTGGACGGATTGATTCATATTTCCGATTTGTCTTGGACGAAGAAGATCAAGCATCCGGCAGAGTTTACGCAAATCGGCGCGCCGATTGAGGTGGTTGTGCTGGAAATCGACAAGGAGAACCGCCGCCTGAGCTTGGGTCACAAGCAGCTGGAGGAGAATCCTTGGGATGTGTTCGAGACGATTTTCACGGTAGATTCTATCCACGAGGGTACGATTACCGAGATTTTCGACAAGGGCGCAGTGGTTGCCCTGCCTTACGGCGTGGAAGGTTTCGCTACTCCGAAGCATTTGGTGAAGGAGGACGGCACGCAGGCTAAGGTGGACGAGAAGTTGCCGTTCAAGGTGATTGAGTTCAACAAGGCAGCCAAGCGTATCATCGTTTCTCATTCCCGCGTGTTCGAGGATGTGCAGAAGTCTGAGGAGAAGGCTAAACGGAGCGCAGAGGAGAAGGCTACGAAGAAGGCTGTGAAGCAGGTGAAGGAGAAGCTGGAGAAGACGACTCTGGGTGACATTTCCGAACTGGCAGCCCTGAAGGAGCAGATGGAGAATGCCGCTAAGGAAGAGAAGAAGGATTGATGAAGTTTGAGTTGACTATATTGGGGAGCGGCTCTGCCGTTCCCACTATGAATAGGAACTCTGCCGCTCAGGTGCTTAATGTGCTTGAGCGGTATTTTCTTATAGACTGTGCGGAGGGGACGCAGCACCAGTTGCGGCGGTTTCATGTGCCTTATAACAAGATTAACCGCATTTTTATTTCGCATTTGCATGGCGACCATTATTTCGGTTTGGTGGGGTTGTTGTCGACGCTTTCGCTGCAGGGGCGGAAGGGGGAGATGCATGTGTATGCGGACGGGCGGTTGGAGGAGATTATCGGTTTTCAGTTGGGGCGGGTGAACAGCCGGCTGAATTTCCCGGTGGTGTTCCATGCGTTGCCACGGGAAGCGGGGGTGATTTATGAGGACAAGGTGGTGGAGGTGCGGGCTTTCCCGTTGCGGCACAAGGCGGATATGCCGACGTGCGGTTTTGTGTTCCGCGAGAAGGAGCGGGAGCGGACGGTGAGGAAGGATATGGCAGCGGCATGGAAGGTGCCGGTGGCGTTCATGCAGTATCTGAAGCAGGGGGCGGATTTTGTGGCTCCGGACGGGGAGGTGGTGGCAAACGAGCGGCTGACAGTGGCTCCCCCGCCTGCGCGTTCGTATGCTTATGTGAGCGACACGATGTACCGGGAGGAGTTGGCGGAGCAGGTAATGGGGGTGGATTTGCTTTACCATGAGGCGACGTTCGGGAAAGATTGCGAGGCGATGGCACGGGAGTTGGGGCACAGCACGGCAGAGCAGGCGGCTTGCTTGGCGAAGCGGGCAGGGGCAGGGAAATTGCTGTTGGGGCATTTTTCGGCGCGTTATCCGGAGCCTGAATGCCTGTTGCCGGAAGCACA
>CALUKF010000064.1 GCA_944321145.1 uncultured Odoribacter sp.
GTCTTTGCCCGGAATGTAGCGGGGACTGCGGCATCCCGGACGGTGCATCTGGAGCCTGAAATTACCGGTGCATAAGGTGGTAACAGGGCAAAAAAACAGCCCGGCTCATGTAGCCGGGCTGTTTTACTATAAATAATTTTGTTTACTTCGTCAGTTCGAACTCGAAGTCTGCTTCAGAGGGCGGAGTGCATTGACCGCCGGTGCAGGACATGTATTCGATGTAGCCCACGAGCGTAGCTTTGTCGCCGGTGAGTTTCACGCGCTGCACGAAGGTAACGGTGCCTTCGAAGTATTTCAAGTCCATGTCGAAAGCGTCGCTGTGCTCCGTTTTGGCTTCGGTGGTGGCTTTCAGTTCGCCAACCAATTCGATGCCGGTGGTTTCATCCTCGTCTATGTTGAACGTGGTGGGCAGCGGACCGCCTTCGGGCAATTTGGCGTCATAGAGGTGCCAAGTTGCGTCAATCGTTGCTTTGCAGATGATGTCGTATACGCCTTCGCTGACTTTCTTCTGCGTGATGTCCCATTTTACAGGGTTTACAATCTGTGCCGATACGTTTGTTGCGAATGCGGCAACCATAACCATTATTACAAATAACTTTTTCATGTTCGATAGTTTTAATTTGTTACTACTTTCGTATTCACAAAGGAAAACAATTAATCTCAAAAACAATGTTACACGCCTGTTAAAAGAGACTTAAAGTGTCTTTTTAACTTCCACTTCCTGGTAGGCTTCGATGATGTCGCCTACACGGACGTCGTTGTAATTCTCTATGTTCAAGCCACATTCGAAGCCTTTGGCTACTTCCTTCACATCATCTTTGAAGCGTTTGAGCGAACCGAGCGCGCCGGTGTATATCACGATGCCGTCGCGAATTACGCGTACTTTGGCAGTGCGTGTGATTTTGCCTTCACGCACGATGCAGCCGGCAATGGTGCCCACTTTCGAAATCTTGAAGGTTTCGAGCACTTCCACCGTCGCAATGACTTCCTCCTTGATGTCGGGGGAGAGCATGCCTTCCATGGCGGCTTTCAGTTCCTCTATCGCCTGGTAGATAATGGAGTAGAGACGGATGTCGATTTGCTCTTTTTCTGCCAGTTTGCGTGCGCCCATGGAGGGGCGAACCTGGAAGCCCACGATGATGGCATTGGAGGCAGCTGCCAGAAGGACATCGCCTTCGGTAATCTGTCCCACAGCTTTGTGGATGATGTTGACTTGGATTTCGTCTGTCGACAATTTGATGAGCGAGTCGGAGAGGGCTTCGATGGAGCCGTCCACATCGCCTTTGACAATGACGTTCAGTTCCTGGAAGTTGCCGATGGCGATGCGCCTGCCGATTTCGTCCAGGGTGATGTGTTTTTGGGTACGCAAGCCCTGTTCGCGTTGCAATTGCTCGCGTTTGTTGGCGAGTTGGCGGGCATCCTTCTCGTTGGACATCACGTTGAACTTGTCGCCTGCCTGCGGTGCGCCGTTCAAGCCGAGAATCAATGCCGGCTCGGAGGGTCCTGCCTGCGTGAGTTTCTCGCCCCGTTCGTTGAACATGGCTTTCACGTGCCCGTAGTATTGGCCGGCGAGCATGACGTCGCCCACTTTCAGGGTGCCGGACTGCACGAGCACAGTTGCCACGTAGCCGCGTCCCTTGTCGAGCGACGACTCGATGATGGAGCCTGTGGCTTTCTTGTGCGGGTTGGCTTTCAGTTCCAAGAGTTCGGCTTCGAGGAGCACTTTTTCCAGCAATTCCTCGATGTTCAGCCCTTTCTTGGCTGCGATTTCCTGGCATTGGTACTTGCCGCCCCATTCCTCCACGAGGTAGTTCATGTTGGCAAGTTCTTCGCGTATCTTGTCGGGGTTGGCTCCCGGTTTGTCAATTTTGTTGATGGCGAAAACAATGGGAACGCCTGCTGCGCTGGCATGGTTGATGGCTTCGACGGTTTGTGGCATCACATTGTCGTCGGCGGCAATGATGATGATGGCAATGTCCGTGACTTGCGCACCGCGTGCACGCATGGCGGTAAATGCTTCGTGTCCGGGAGTATCGAGGAAGGTGATGGCACGCCCGTCGGGGAGTTTCACGTTGTATGCCCCGATGTGTTGGGTGATACCGCCTGCCTCGCCGGCAATGACGTTGGTCTTGCGGATGCTGTCGAGCAACGAAGTCTTACCGTGGTCAACGTGTCCCATGACCGTCACGATAGGCGGACGCGGTTCCATGTTCTCGTCGTTGTCTTCCTCGTCGTCTTCGATGGCTTCTTGGATTTCCACGCTCACGAACTCCACGCTGTAGCCGAACTCGTCCGCTACGATGTTGATGGTTTCGGCGTCAAGCCGCTGGTTGATGGACACGAACAAACCCAATGCCATGCAGGCGGAAATGACTTCCGTCGGGCTGACGTTCATCATGGTAGCCAGTTCGGCAACGGTCACGAACTCCGTCAGCTTCAGGATTTTCTTTTCCATTTCTTCCTGCTCCAGCTCTGCCTGCATCTTTTGGTGCACGGCGTCGCGTTTCTCGCGGCGGTGCTTGGAGGATTGCGACTTGCCTTTGTTGCCGAGGCGGGCAAAGGTGTCCTTGATTTGGCGTTCTACATCCTCTTCTGAGATTTCCGCACGTTCTACTTTTTTCTTCTTCAGCTTTTTCAATTTCCGCTTGCTTTCCTCCATGCGTGAAGATTTGCCGCTGCCGCCGCCGGACACATTGTCTATCTGCACTTTCTCGTCCTGACGGTGGATGCGCTTCCGTTTTTTCCGGGTATCCATGTCCTCGTCGCCGAGTTCGGCTGCATTGAAATTGGTGTTGTCCTGCTTGTTGGCAAACTTGTTCTTGGCGTCGCGGTTGTTCTTCTTCTGCTCTTTGCGGTCTCGTTCCCGGTCTTGCTTGCTTTTCTTGGGAGGACGGGTGCGTTGGTTGATGGCATCCAAGTCGATGGTGCCTACCACCTTCACCTCCTTCAATGGCGGTTGCGGCCGTTTGAAAGGCACAGGCTCTGCCGGTTTCTGCACTTCGGGTGCCGGCGTTTCGGGAGCCTTTTCCTCTTTCTTTTCGGGAGCAGGCTCAGGTTTGGGAGCCGGCTTGGGTTCCGGTGCTTTCTCCACAACGGGTTCCGGCTTCGGAGCTTCCGGTTTCTTCGGTTCCGGCTTTGGCTCCGTTTGGGGTTTCACTTCCGGCTTGGGTTCCGGTTTTGCTTCCGGTTTGGGTGCAGGTTTCGGCTCCGCTTTCTTGGTTTCTTGCTTCGGCTTGGGAGCGGGTGCTGCGGGTTCCGGATGTTTGCGTTCCGGATTGAGGTCAATCCGGTCAACGATTTTAATATGACTTGTCAGTTTCACCTCGTCTTTCACCGATATGAAATCGTCCTTTGCCGCCTTCTCGCCATCTTCTTCAGTGGCGACATTGCCGGCTTCGTCAAGGTGTACGGTGCTTTTTTTCTTGCGTGTCTCTTTCAGATTGATAACCGACGACTCCTTCTTCACCTTGCTGTCTGTAGAGAAGGCGTTGGCGACTATCGCATATTCCTCGTCCGTCAGTTTGGCATTCGGGTCGGAGGATATTTTGCTTCCTTTGTTGTGCAGGAGTTCCACAATGGTGGACAGTCCTACATTAAATTCCCGGGCTACTTTGCTTAATCTTCTTACTGCCATATTTAGAGTTACAATTACTTTTTGGGGCTTTATTCTTCAAATTCCGCTTTGAGGATTTTCATTACTTCGCGAATCGTCTCGATTTCGAGGTCTGTGCGGTTCTCCAATTCCTCTTCGCTCAATTCCAATACGCTCTTTGCCGTGTCGCATCCCACACGCTTGAGCTCGTCGATTACCCAATCGTCGATTTCATCCGAGAACTCTTCGAGCTTCACATCCTCCTCTTGCGCCTGGTCGAGTTCGCGGTAAACGTCGATGTCGTATCCCGTCAGCTGGCTTGCCAATTTGATGTTCAAGCCGCCCTTCCCGATGGCGAGCGACACTTCCTCCGGGTCTAAGTACACATTTGCCTTCTTCTGCTCCTCGTCGATTTCAATGTTCTTGATTTTTGCGGGGTTCAGGGCACGGGTGATGTAGAGTTGCAGGTTGTTCGTGTAATTGATGACGTCGATGTTTTCATTGCGCAATTCCCGCACAATGCCGTGGATACGTGAGCCTTTCATTCCGACGCAGGCGCCCACCGGGTCAATGCGGTCATCGTATGACTCCACAGCAACCTTGGCGCGTTCTCCGGGCACGCGCACCACCTTTTTGATGGTAATCAGCCCGTCGAAGATTTCCGGCACCTCGTTCTCAAACAGCCGTTCCAAGAATATGGGCGACGTGCGCGACAGCATGATGTAAGGGCTTGCGTTGCGCATTTCTACCAGCGTCACCACAGCCTTCACCGAGTCTCCCTTCTTGAAGAAATCTGCAGGAATCTGTTCCGTCTTCGGCAGAATCAGTTCGTTCCCTTCCTCGTCGAGAATCAGCACCTCGCGTTTCCACACTTGGTACACTTCCCCAACGACGATTTGCCCCACCTTGTCCTTATACTTATTGTAAATGTTGTCTTTTTCCAATTCCAGAATCCGTGCGCTCAGGTTCTGTCTCAACGCCAGCACCGACCGCCGTCCGAAGTCTTGGAAACGCACTTCGTCTGTCACTTCCTCGCCAACCTCGTAGTCGGCGTCTATAGCCCGCGCCTCGCTCAGCGTGATTTCGCGGTTCGGGTTCGTGAGCTTGTCGTCCTCTACAATCGTGCGGTTCCGCCAGATTTCCAAATCCCCCTTGTCGATATTGATGATGATATCGAAATTCTCATCCGTACCATACTTCTTTGTCAGCATGTTTCTGAATACGTCTTCCAACACCCTCATCAGCGTAGCCCGGTCTATATTCTTGAATTCCTTAAATTCGGCGAACGAATCAATTAGATTAATATTTTCCATCTCGATTTTTTAGCTTTATATTTTAATGATTATGATTTATTTCTTTCACTTCCCTTCTGTCGCGCCGGGGCTTACCACCGCACGACGTCTTTGATTTCTTTCAGCTCCTCGCGGCGGATGCGCTCCTCGATTTGCACCGTCTGTTTCTTCTTGCTTCCCGGCATAGCTTGCCGTTCTTCCCGTTCAATGGTGACGGTCTCGGTGTCAAAGGCTTTCAACACGCCCTCAATTTTCCTCCCGTCCTTCAGCTTGGCTTCCACCGGCTTGCCCACATTCTTGGCATATTGCTGCTCCACCTTGAACGGGTAGCCGATGCCTGCGCTGGCGACCGTCAGTTCGAAATCCTCCGCGTCACGGTCGAGGTGTTTCTCAATCTCCTTGCTCAGGTCAATGCATGTCTGTATGTCTACCCCCGTCATGGAATCCACATACACCTCGATGACATTGTCCCGCGAAATCTTCAAGTCTGCCAGGAACAGCCCCCCGGCAGCCAGAATAGGCTCCACAATTTTCTTTACGTATTCAATCTCCATAGCAATCCTTTCTTAATCAACCGGCAAAAAGAAGAGGGGACAGCCGTCCCCTCCGATTAGCCTTGCTAAACCGTTGCAAATATACAAAAAATACCTATATCCGCCAAAGAATTGGCAAATATTTTTTTGGCTTGCAACAATTTGTTGGGAATAGGTGCCTTCTATCCCCTCTCTATTTGGTCTCTGCTTCTCCCGCCCGTTCTCCGGAGATGCTTTGTATCTCCCGTGGTTGGGGAGGCGCGAGGTTTGGAGCAGGTGCGGGCAAGCAGCGGGGGAAGCAGAGACCAACCGGGGAGCCGGTGGAAAGCATCCATTCCGCTCCCTTGTTGTTCCCGGTTGGGGTGCATGGAAATGCGGCACGTTTTTTGCCATGGGGAAAATGGAACGGCGAAAAAGGCGGGTTTTAGATTTAAAATGCTTATTTTTGCCGAAATTTTTAGGATTATGGAATTCAAGGCGAAAGATATTGCAGCATTATTGCAGGGAACCGTGGAGGGGGACAGCGAAGCGGTGGTGAGGGATGTTTCCAAGATTGAGGAGGGGAAGCCCGGGACGTTGGCGTTTCTGGCGAACCCGAAGTATGAACATTACATTTATACGACCGGGGCGTCGGTGGTGTTGGTGAACGAGGATTTCCAACCCTCGCAGGCGTTGCCGTGTACGGTGGTGCGCGTGAAATCGGCTTACGACGCGATTGCCACATTGCTCCGGATGTACGAGGAGATGGTGAAACCGAAGCACACGGGCATCGAGCAGCCTTCGTTCATTGCGGAGGATGCCGTGCTGGGCGAGGGGGTGTACGTCGGGGCATTCGCCTATATCGGGCGGGGCGCGAAAATCGGCAACAATGTGAAGATATTCCCGCAGGCATACATCGGCGAGAACGTGCGCATCGGCGACAACACGGTCATCAACTCCGGGGTGAAGGTTTATTATAATTGTGTGATAGGGAACAACTGCACCATCCATGCGGGGACGGTTGTCGGGGCGGACGGTTTCGGGTTTGCGCCGGCGGGCGAGAATTACGAGAAAGTGGCGCAAATCGGGAATGTGGTGATTGAGGACGGTGTGGAAATCGGCGCGAACGCCTGCATCGACCGGGCGACGATGGGTTCTACCCGCGTGTGCCGGGGCGTGAAGCTGGACAACCTCGTGCAGATTGCCCACAATGTAGTCGTGGGGGAGAATACGGTGATGGCAGCCCAGGCGGGCATTGCCGGGACGACGAAAGTGGGGGCGCACTGCATGTTCGGCGGGCAGGTGGGCATTGCCGGGCACCTGCACATCGGCGACCACACGGTGCTGGCTGCACAGACGGGCGTGACGAACGACATTGCCCCGCGTTCGATGTACATGGGCGCGCCGGCATTCGACGCCGGGAAATACCGCAAGTGCTACGTGCTTTTCCGCAAGTTGCCGGAATTGTACGGGACGCTGCGCGATTTGGAAAAGGAAATACAAACATTAAAGTCAATACAATAAAAGCCAATGAAACAAAATACATTAAATGGTGAATTCTCCCTGCAGGGGAAAGGGCTGCACACGGGCAAGGCGGTGACTGCCACCTTTAAGCCGGGTGCGGAGAATACAGGTTACGTGATTGTGCGCACCGACGTGGAAGGCTGTCCGGAGATTCCGGCGCTGGCAAAGTATGTGGAACAGGCAGACCGGGCAAGTTGCCTCGTGAAGGACGGGGTGAAGGTGTTCACCCTGGAGCATGCAATGGCGGCGCTGTATGGTTGCGGCGTGGACAACTGCCGTGTGGAACTGGACGGCGAGGAGTTCCCCATCCTGGACGGGAGCGCGCGTCCGTACGCCGAGGCGATTGCACGCACGGGCTTGCAGGAGCAGGCAGCCGAACGGCGTTACCTCACGGTGAAGGAGCGGATGGAGTTTTGCAGCGAGGACGGGATGACGCGCATCACGGTGTTGCCGGACGACCACTATTCCATCTCGACGGTGGTGGACTTCGATTCTCCCTTCCTCTCAATGCAGTATGCAGGATATGAGGAGGGGAAGACGGACTTTGCAGGGGAGATTGCGCCGTGCCGCACCTTTGTATTTTTGCGCGAAGTAGAGGCGCTTTTGGCGCACGGGCTGATTAAGGGAGGCGATTTGGACAATGCCATCGTGATTGTCGACCGCGAGGTGTCGCCGGAAGAGGCAGACCGCCTGGCAAAGGCTTTCGGCTATGAGCGCGTGGAAGTGAAGGAAGGCATCCTGAACACACTGCAGTTGCAGTTCCGCAATGAGCCGGCACGCCACAAACTGCTCGACGTGATGGGCGATTTGGCATTGTGTGGTTGCTTCATCAAGGGGCACGTGATTGCCGAGCGTCCAGGACACAAAGCCAACGCGGCAATGGCGAAAATGCTCTACAAGGAGGCGGTTGCCGAGGAACGCGACGACGCTTATCCTGCAGACTTGGACGTGCTCACCGAGACGCCGCTTATGGACATCAACAAAATCCGTTCGCTCTTGCCCCACCGTCCGCCCTTCCTTTTGGTGGACAAGATTTTCCG
This sequence comes from uncultured Odoribacter sp., assembly GCA_944321145.1. GTDB lineage: Bacteria > Bacteroidota > Bacteroidia > Bacteroidales > Marinifilaceae > Odoribacter. The sequence goes on from CALUKF010000064.1 coordinate 7,961, forward strand.
GTTGACGGAGAACATGGTGGTCGGGGTGAAGAACGTGACGATGAACGAACCGCATTTCGTGGGGCATTTCCCGGAGGAACCGGTGATGCCGGGCGTGCTGATTGTCGAAGCCATGTCGCAGTGCGGAGGCATCCTCGTGCTCAATGGCGTGCCCGACCCGGAGAATTATTCCACTTATTTCATGAAAATCGACAGCGTGAAGTTCCGCAACAAGGTGGTACCGGGCGACACGCTGGTCTTCAAACTCATCACTACGGCGCCCATCAAGCGGGGCATCGTCCAGATGAAAGGCTACGCCTACGTGGGGAAAAAGTTGGTTTGCGAGGGTGAATTTATGGCGCAGGTGGCGAAGACCAAAAAGGCATAAAACACTGAGCATGCCGGGGTTCGGGCGACCGTTCCCCGGTTTTTTGTGAATCAATTTTGACATTTTATAGGCAAAAACGTGGCAGACTATAAATTAATCATTATATTTGCACGCTGAAATTTTCAGTGTATATAATTTACTCATTAAATACGAAACGAATGAAACAACCGTTAGCATACGTTCATCCCGAAGCGCAGGTGGCTGACAATGTGGTGATAGAGCCGTTTGTCACGATAGACAAGAACGTGGTGATTGAGGAAGGCACGCGCATCGCGTCGAACGTAACGATACTGGAGGGTGCACATATAGGGAAGAATTGCAAGATTTTCCCGGGCGCGGTCATCGCAGCCATCCCGCAGGATTTGAAGTTCCGTGGTGAGAAATCCATTGTGAAAATCGGAGACAACACCACCATTCGCGAGTGTGCCACCGTGAACCGGGGTACTGCCGCCAAGGGCGTTACCGAAATCGGAAGCAACTGCCTCATCATGGCATACGCGCATGTTGCGCACGACTGTACGATTGGAAACAACTGCATTATCACGAATGCCTGCAACCTCGCGGGCGAGGTGACCGTGGATGACTATGCCATCCTCGGCGGCATGACTGCCGTGCATCAGTTCTGCCACATTGGGAAGCATGCCATGATTCAAGGCGGCTCGCTGATTGGCAAGGATGTGCCGCCTTTCGTGAAAGCCGGGCGTCTGCCGCTTTCTTACGTGGGGGTCAATTCCATCGGTTTGCGCCGCCGCGATTTTGCCAATGAGAAAATCAATGAGATTCAGGATATTTACCGCATCCTGTTCCAATCGGGCTTGAATGTGTCCGACGCCATCGAGCGTATCGAGGCAGAAATGCCGGCTTCGAAGGAAAGGGACGAGATTATCATGTTTGTCCGCAACAGCAAGCGGGGCATCATGAAAGGCTACTGCGGTTAAGCAGGCATCAAGAGCAAGAGACAGGGGACGCGCCGTCAGGGCGCGTCCTTTTTTTGTGCGGACTGTTAAAGGAATGGTAAAATCCATCGCTCCGCCGCCAACTACTTTTAACGCGCAAAACAGTTTGCAAACGTTATATTTTTATAGTTTTGTGGCGCAAAACAATAAATCTAATGATTATGGAAAATAAATACATACTGAATCCGAACCCTCTCGTGAAGTTTCTCCAGAAACCCCAACGGGAGTTCACCAAGGCGGACATTATCCGCTACGTGGTAGAGAACGAGATAGAAATGGTCAATTTGCGGTACGTAGGTGCCGACGGCAGGCTGAAAACCCTGAATTTCATCATCAACAGCCTGGAGCATTTAGACAGTATCCTCACCTACGGCGAGCGGGTGGACGGCTCCAGCCTCTTCCCCTACATCGAGGCAGGGGCAAGCGACCTCTACGTGATTCCGCGTTACCGGACGGCATTCCTGAACCCCTTCAGCGACATTCCTGCCATCGACATCCTGTGCAGCTATTACACGAAGGACGGCAAGCCCCTGGAGAGCGCTCCGGAATACACCCTCCGCAAGGCACACGAGGAGTTCAAGAAGCTCACCGGCATGGAGTTCCAAGCCATGGGTGAGTTGGAGTACTACGTGGTGAGCGACAAGGAGGATTTGTTTGAAATCCCCGACCAGCGCGGCTACCATGAGTCTGCACCCTTCTGCAAATGGGCAGGCTTGCGCACGGAAGCCATGCGCGCCATTGCGCAGACCGGCGGGCAAATCAAGTACGGCCACTCTGAAGTGGGCAATTTCACCCTTGGCGACTTGCTCTACGAGCAGAACGAAATAGAGTTCCTCCCCGTGGACGTTGAGGAGGCTGCCGACCAATTGGTCATTGCAAAATGGATTATGCGCACGCTGGCTTACCAGTATGGCGTTGACCTGACTTTTGCCCCGAAGATAACGGTAGGCAAGGCTGGCAGCGGCTTGCATATCCACACGCGCATCGTGAAGGACGGCAAGAACATGTACGTCGCCGACGGCAAGCTCACCGAGACCGCTAAGAAAGCCATGGCAGGCATCCTCTACGCTGCGCCTTCGCTGACGGCTTTCGGTAACACGAACCCCACGTCTTACTTCCGCCTTGTGCCCCACCAGGAGGCTCCGACCAATATTTGCTGGGGCGACCGCAACCGTTCCGCCCTCGTGCGTGTGCCGCTGGGTTGGACGGAAGGTGCCAACGAGATGGTGGCAGACGCCAACCCGCTGGAGAAAGTGGGCGACGCCGACCTGAGCATCAAGCAGACCATCGAGTTCCGTTGCCCGGACGGTTCTGCCGACCTTTACCTCCTCTTGGCAGGCTTGGTAGTGGCTGCCCGCCACGGTTTTGAAATGGAGGACGCCGTGAAGTATGCCGACGACCGCTATGTGAGCGTCAACATCTTCGACGATGCCTACAAGGCAGTTGCCGAACGCCTGAGCTACTTGCCCTCTTCCTGTGTCGAGTCTGCACAGCGTTTGCAGGAGCAACGGGCAATGTACGAGGCGCACCAAGTATTCAGCCCGAGCCTGATTGACGGCTTGGCTAAGAAATTGGCTGCTTACAACGACCTCACCCTGCGCCACGACCTCAACAACAACCCGGATAAGATTCAGGAGTTGGTAAGGACGTTCATCAACGCAGGATAACGTCTTTGCATCAGATATTTACAAAAAAAGAGGGCAGATGCCCTCTTTTTTTGTCCAAACACTTGTTTATTCTACGAAATTTTCGTAGTTTTGCGATGTAATCGTAAATCAAAAGCAGCAAGATGGAAAAATTGACTTTTCAGGAAGAAGAAGTGATGTTAATCGTATGGCGGAAGGGCGAAGGCGTCATCAAGGATTTCCTTAACGAGATGGACGAGCCGCGCCCCCCTTACACCACGGTGGCATCCATTGTGAAAAACTTGGAACGCAAGGGATTTGTTTCCTCCCGCCGCTACGGGAACACCTATGTCTACACCCCTGCGGTGGACGAGAACGACTACAAAAACCGCTTCCTTTCCGGGGTGGTGCGCAATTATTTCGAGAACTCCTACAAGGAGATGGTCACCTTCTTTGCCCGCAAGCAGAAGATTTCGGCGGAGGAGTTGAAAGAAATTGTCCGTTTAATCGAAAAGCCCTAAGCCATGGAAGCCTTCTATCTTTACATTCTTCAGGTGAACATAGGCATCCTTGCCTTCTATCTTCTTTACCGTTTTTTGCTGGCGCATGACACGTTTTTGGAGATGCGCCGCGCCTATTGGTGGCTGGTATGGGCGACCGTGTTTGCCTACCCGTGGGTGGAACTCCATGCCGTCCGGGGCGAGGCGATGCCCCTGCAGGTGGTGATGGCGGACTACGTGGAGACGATTACCTTGGTCGCCTCGGCAGTCGCGCCGGTGGAAGCCCCCTCGTGGACGTGGCAGGACGCGCTGGCAGGCGTGTGGGCATTGGGGGCAGCGGTGCTGGTCGTCCGCTTCCTTGTGCAATTGGCAGTCGTCTGCCGCCTGGCGTGGCGCGGGCGCAAACTCGTCTGGCACGGGCAGCGGGTCATAGCCCTCGATAGCGGGGAACAGCCCTTCTCTTTCTTCGGTTGGATATTCGTCAACCCGGAGCATTATTCGGAGGAGGAACTGGAGGAAATCATGGCGCACGAAGCAACGCATGCCCGCCAACGCCACTCCTGGGATGTGGTTGTCTCCGAGCTGCTCTGCTGCCTCTTCTGGTTCAACCCGGCGGTGTGGCTTGCCAAACGCTACATCCGCCAGAACCTGGAATTTCTTGCCGACCGTGCCGTCATGCGCGCAGGTTTCGACCGCAAAAGCTACCAATACCACCTGCTCCGCCTCTCCTACGGCGTGGGTGTCGAACAAATTGTCAACAGTTTCAATGTCTCACTTTTAAAACGCAGAATCATGATGATGAACCGTAAAAAATCAGGACGCACGGGCGTGTTGAAGTACGCCCTCCTCTTTCCCGTAGCGGGTCTCCTCGTCCTTTCCGCCAATGCGGAAGCCGTTGCCGAGACCGCCGAACACGTCGCCGCCCATTGGACAGCCCCCGACGGCATGGTCACGATGACCGGAACCGTAGTGGATGAAAACGGCACCCCCCTGCCCGGCGTGACTGTCGTGCTCAAAGGCACCATGCTCGGCGTGCGCACCGATGCCGCCGGCACCTTCTCCATCCAAGCCCGCCAAGGGCAGACCCTCGTATTCACCTACGTCGGTCGCCAGACCCAAGAAGTCCCCTTCAACCCCGAAAAGCCCGACATCCGAGTCGTCATGCCCCTCGTGGACACGCCCTTGGATGCAGTGGAAATTGCAAGCGACGGGGCAAGTAAGCAGGCTTCAAAGGGGAATGCCGGCGAAGAAAACCTTCCTGTCTGGGATGGTGCGCCAAAATTCCCTGGAGGAAATCCGCAGAGATACATAGCTGAAAATCTGCGTTATCCTGCTGAAGCCATAGAGAAAGGCATAGAGGGAAAAGTTTATGTGCAGTTTGTTATCGACACGGCGGGAAAAGTGACAACACCGAAAGTAGTGCGGGGAATCCATCCGCTTTTGGATGCCGAAGCCATTCGTTTGATCAATGAGATGCCCGATTGGATGCCCGGAAAAATGAACGGAAAACCTGTCAATGGCTCTTTCTTCTTGTCCGTAAACTTCGTTTTGCCTGAAAATGCTCAAAAGACGCCGGAGACAGCCTCTGCCGAATCCCTCCTTCAACGCGCCGCCGGCAACGCGCAATCGGGTAAAGACACCCTTATTGAGCAAGGCGAAGTCTTTATGGTCGTGGAAGATATGCCTAAATTCCCCGGTGGCAATATTCAGCAATACGTAGCCGACAACCTCCGCTACCCTGCTGCCGCCAAAGAAAAAGGCATTGAAGGCAAAGTCTATGTCCGCTTCGTCATCGACACCACCGGCAAAACGGTTGACCCGGAAATCGTGCGCGGCGTAAGCCCCGAACTGGATGCCGAAGCCCTCCGCCTTGTCCGTGAAATGCCGGCATGGCAGCCCGGCATGCAAGCTGGCAAGCCCGTCCGCGTGAGCTTCACCTTTCCCATTGATTTCCGCTGGACGCCCGAAAAGCAGGAAACCCCATCCACGCAAACAGCCCCCGCGCCCGCTACTCCCGATGATGGCAAAGTGGCAGTAGCCACGATGGTTGCAGATTCCATTCTTGTGTCAGCTACGGATGTAACCGGACGTGGCAATTCGCACGGCGAACATGACCAAATGACATGGGAGGAAATACTGTCCAAAGCTGGAAGAAAGCCTTTGTTTTTTGTAAACCACCAAGCGCAGCCCTCAGATTTCAACATCTTGTCCCTCAATCCGCAAACCGTGGAGCATGTGCTCATAGCCCATGGTATGAAAATGGCTTGCATGAATGGCAAAAAACTAAAAAATAAAACTTTGGTTCTAATCAGCACCAGAGACTGAACATACCATGCTGGAAGCTCCGGGGAGGAGCTTTCCTCTCCCTCTGAATGTCATTTTATAACGACAGATACAACCGTTTTTGCAGCGCGGGGTGCTACGGCACCCCGCATTTTTTCCCCCTTCCTCCCGAAAAATCCCAAGCCTTGTGGACAAATTTTTATACCTTTGCATACGAGAAAAGCAAAATGCTCTGAAAATTATAATACTATGGGAGAACAAGAACCATTTGAAAAAATCCGCCACCGGGACGAAAACGGAAAAGAATACTGGAAAGCCAGAGAACTTGCCACTGCTTTGGGATATTCGGATTACCGCAACTTCAAGGCAGTGATGGAAAAAGCCAAAGCTCTGTGCCTCCAGAACGGTCATCAGCCGGAAGACCATTTCGTTGACTTCACCGAAATGGCAGAACTGGGTTCAGGAAGCAAACGCCCCATTGCCGATTGCCGCTTTTCTCGTCTTTTTATGCTGTTGTCAGAAAATCAATGTATTAAACTGCCATGTCCGGCAAATCTTTGAAATCGGCGACCTGAACGAATATTCAGTATTCCAAAAAACTTGGATAACTGCTACTTTTCATGTACTAATAGGCACAATTTGAGGATAATTTCCCCCTTCCTCCCGAAAAATCCCAAACGTGGAGGATAAGGGGGCTGTGGCTTGCACAGCGTGTGGGCAGGTGCAAGGCACAGGCAAAGCCTATATTTAAGTTACATTTCTGTTACACACACATTACATTCCAGTTACAGGACGTTTATATGAAAACCTATTTTTGACCTATTCTTATTATATTGGAATAGGATGAGAATAGGTTTATAATAGGTTGAGAATAGGTTTATCTCTAAATG
>CALUKF010000065.1 GCA_944321145.1 uncultured Odoribacter sp.
CGGCATCATGACGCCGTTGTTTAATCTTACTTCTTTCATATCCATTGTCTTTTTGTTGATGCTGCAAAATTACATGGCTGGATGCAGAAAGGCGTTACATAATGCGTCGGGATATTTTCACGATTCGTGGATTCTCACTATTTTTGCATACAATCTATAATGAAATAACATGTGGGATAAAATACTGTTTTTCAAATCGCTTTCGGACTATTCGTTTGCTCAATATGCCGATTCCGTGCTGCACATTCTTTGCACCGGCGGGAATATGAGTTTTAGTTTTCAGGATGTACGTTATAACGTCGTGCCCGGCGATTATGTTATTTTGACCAACCCTGCCTTGGCTTCCGATTTTTCAGAGTCGGCTGATTTTGATGCGGTTATCATGAGCTTGTCCGAGGCGTTCATCACATCAATGGCTATCCAAAGCAATTACGGTATTATCGGGCACATGTCTTTATTGCAGAATCCGGTGATGAAACTTTCCCCTCATGATTACCGTATTTGCTTGGAAGATATGTGGAAACTTCACGAACGGTTGAACGAGACACAACATCTGTTTCGTGAAGAGATGTTGGGGCATCTCCTTTTAGTTCACATTCTTGACTTATATGACATCCACGCCAAAAGCCAAGCCGAGCGCAATATATCAGAGCGTAATGGAGACTTGTTAAGACGGTTTGTAGAATTGCTTTACCACAAGGAATACACCCAGAATCGCAATCTCGCACATTATGCCTCCCGGCTTTGCATCACTCCGCATTATCTCACTGAGGTTTGCAAAAAGGTGAGCGGCAAGCCTGCCACGTATTGGATAGACCGCTTTACAACCCACGAAATAGCACGCCTGCTTCTCCAAAAAGAAATCCCATTAAAGGAAATCGCTGACCGGATGAATTTTTCATCGCTTTCCTATTTCAGCCGGTATGTACAAAAACAAATGGGTGTATCACCCTCAGAATACAGGAACCAAGCCATCGGGAAAACGCAGCTTGCTACATAATAAAGTCAGTTTATAAAGTTTCCTTTCTGTTTTCGGGAGAAAAGTCCGTATCTTTACGCCATAAATTTTAAGACATGAAACGAATCGCAATTTTATCCATCTGTATATGCCTATTGGGCGGGTGCAAAGACAAAGGAATGCCGGCACAATATTTGACTGACATATCTGTTGTCCGGCAGGGAAGCAATGCCCCGGCATCACCGGCGCAAAGGGAGCAGAAGACGCCCGTACAAGCAAAACCGGAAAAGGCTTCCCCGGCAAAAGTAATTCTCCCAACTCCCTCCCCTGAAACAAAGGTTGCAGGGAATCAATACCACATCATTGTAGCCAGCTTCAAAGCCACGGAAAAGACGAAAGCAGAAGAGACAGCCACCCGCCTGAAACGACAGGGACATCCCGCAAGCGTCGTGGCTTCAACGGAAAGATTCCGCGTCAGTATCAAGAGTTTCCCGACAGAACAGGCAGCCAATGCCGCCCTCGACAAGTACCGTGAAATCACAGGCAGGGAAGATATTTGGGTCTACAAAGCCCCTTAACCCATCACGCCGAAAATCACCAGACAGCCCAGAAGGAAGCCTGCATAAACTTGCGCAGGGGTGTGCCGATGGAGATAAATGCGGCAAGAGCCTACAATCCCGGATATAATCAGCGACCATATAAAAGGTCCCCGCATGTCACCGGGATATTTTGTCCCCAATACCAACAGGAAACCGCACAATGCCCCCAATGCCATGGTGTGCATGCTGATTTTCCAACGCAATGTGATAATGGAGAAAACGGAAAGCAAAAGCACCAAGACCAAAAACAATTGCTGCACCACCTGCGTATAAGGCACTAAACGCAAAAGCCAGAAAGCCGCAAAGGTGCAGATTATCATTGTCAACAAGGGATAAATGCGCTCCTGCCTTTCGTGAAGCCCATAGTTGGTGACCAGACCGAAACGCTTAAATATTGCCACCGCCGCCATTGGCAACAAAAGCAAGAAAAGCAGGGTCATTCCAAAGCAGTAGAGCTTGGTCGCAGTCGGCAAAACCGCAAACATGGAATTGCCGTTAAAAAGGAACAGCAACGCATACACCGGCATGAAAAACGGCTGGAAGATAACAGAAAAGGCTTTTGCCACCTTGACTGCAAATGCGGATTGATTCTCCATAGTATTCTTTATTTATATTTCTCTTCTCAAACGGGCAACCGGAATCCCCAGCATCCGGCGGTATTTCGCCACGGTGCGGCGGGCAATCTGATAACCCTGTTTCTCCATCAAGCCTACCAATTCGTCATCGGTCAGCGGCTTTTTCTTGTCTTCCTCGTCAATCAACTTTTCCAAGGCGTTTTTCAACTCACCTGTGCTGACCTCCTCGCCGGAAGTCGTCTGCATGCTGCCGGAAAAGAAATCTTTCAACGCATAAATGCCAAACCAAGTCTGCACGTATTTGGAATTGGATACCCTGGAAATCGTGGAAACGTCCAAACCGGTAATGTCGGCAATGTCCTTCAAAATCATCGGACGGAGCAAATTGCGGTCGCCCGTGAGGAAAAATTCCTTCTGGAACTGCACAATGGCAGTCATGGTCAGCATCAAGGTATTGTTCCGCTGTTGCACGGCATCGATGAATGACTTTGCCGAGTTCAATTTATCCTTTACGAAAGTGACTACATCCCTTTTGTTTTTAGCAGATTCCCCCTTCTGGTATTGCTCCAGCATGTTCAAATAGGATTTGTTTATCCGCAATTCCGGGAGGTCGCCGGAATTCAGGCTCAACTGCAATTCCCCGTCTACCAAATCCAAAATGAAATCCGGAATGATTTTTTCGGCTCCGGAGCCATAAGAAGAATCTGCCCCTGAACCGCCCGGCTTCGGGTTCAGTTTCAGGATTTCATCAATTGCCTGTTTCAATTCCGCCTCATCCAAACGCAATTTCCGGGCAATCTTTTCATAATGTTTGCGGGAGAACTCTTCAAAGCAGTCTTCCAGAATCTGGCGGGCATGCTGCAACACCTTGCTTCCGGGATTTTCTTTCAAGCGATGCTTCACCTGAAGCAGGAGGCATTCCCTCAAATCCCTTGCCCCCACACCGGCAGGCTCGAAATCCTGTATCATTTTCAACAATCCCAACACATGCTCCTCAGAAACTTCCACCCCCACGCCAAAAGCCAAATCATCGACAATGCTTTCTACATCGCGACGCAAATAACCGTCATCGTCAATGTTCCCAATGATGTATTCCGACACCTTGTGGTCTAAGTCTGACAATGGGCGCGTCCCCAATTGGGCGATCAGGCTATCGCGGAACGAAGCGCCTTCGGAAACCATAAAATCATAGCGGTCATCGTCCCTGGAAGCATTAGAGATAGACAAGCGGTAGTCCGGAATATCGTCATCCAGGTCGTCGCCCATGTAATCCTCCAAAGAGAAATCGTCCTCCGAGGAATAATTGTCTTCCTCCCAGTCGTCAGCACCCTCCTCGCCATCCTCCATGCGGCTGTCGTCCGGCAACAAATCATCGTCCCTGTCCGGGCGTTCTTCCACCTCCTCCAACAAGGGATTTTGTTCCAACTCCTCTTTGATGCGCTGCTCCAACTGATAAGTGGGCAACTCCAATAATTTGATTAATTGGATTTGGAGGGGATTGATTTTCAATCCTAATTTCTGTTGTAAATTCTGCTTTAACACGTTCTCAAACCATTAATTGCTTAAAACTCTGCATTCTTCGGCGTGCGCGGGAAAGGTATCACGTCGCGGATATTCGTCATGCCCGTCACGAAAAGCAACAGGCGCTCAAAGCCCAAACCGAAACCACTGTGCACGGCAGAACCGAAACGACGAGTGTCCAAGTAATACTGCATGCTGTCGATGGGTATGCCCACTTCCTTCATCCGCACAAGCAATTTGTCCAGATTCTCCTCGCGCTGCGAACCGCCAATGATTTCTCCAATTTGCGGGAAAAGCACATCCATGGCTGCCACAGTCTTGCCATCCGGGTTTTGTTTCATGTAGAACGCCTTGATTTCTTTCGGATAGCCCGTCAAAATCACCGGTTTCTTGAAATGTTTCTCCACCAGATAACGCTCGTGTTCACTCTGCAAATCCACGCCCCAGCCGTCCACCGGATATTGGAATTTACCCGTCTTGTTGGGTTTGCTGTTCTTCAGGATGTCAATGGCTTCCGTGTAAGTCACCCGTTCAAAATCGTGCGTCAGCACAAAATTCAATTTCTCCAGCAACTCCATGGAGCGTTCATCCGCTTTCTTGTTTTTCTCCTCCTCCTGCAAACGGGCGCTCAGGAATTTCAAATCGTCCATGCAGTTGTCCAGCGCATAGCGGATCAGGTATTTCAAAAAGTCCTCTGCCAAATCCATGTTGTCGTTCAAATCATAGAATGCGGCTTCCGGCTCTATCATCCAGAACTCCGACAAATGGCGGGTCGTATTGGAATTTTCAGCCCGGAACGTAGGACCAAACGTGTAAATCTTGCCCAATGCCATTGCCCCCAATTCGCCTTCCAGCTGCCCGCTCACGGTCAAGTTAGTCGCCTTGCCGAAAAAGTCCTGCTTGAAGTCCACCTCGCCATCTTCCGTCAAAGGCGGATTCTTGGGGTCTAAGGTAGTCACCCTGAACATTTCGCCGGCGCCCTCGCAATCAGATGCCGTAATCAGCGGCGTGTGCAAATAGAAGAAGCCTTTGGAGTTGAAATACTGGTGGATGGCAAACGCCATGGCATGACGGATGCGGAACACTGCCCCGAATGTGTTCGTGCGGAAACGCAAATGCGCCACCTCACGCAAGAATTCCAGCGAATGTTTTTTCGGCTGAATCGGATATTTATCCGGGTCTGCCTCCCCCAACACCTCCAACGCCGTTGCCTGGATTTCCCGAGCCTGACCGCTACCGGTGCTCTCCACCAACAAACCTTTCGCCCGGATGGCTGCGCCGGTCGTCACTTTCTTCATCATCTCCTCCGGGAATTTCTCCATGTCCACGACAATCTGTATGTTATTGATGGTCGAACCATCATTCAAAGCAATAAAATTCACCTGCTTGTTGCCTCTCTTGGTACGTACCCAACCGCAGATTTCAACTTCCTTGCCGCAATCGCACGATTGCAAAAGTTCCTTGACTGATAATTTATTTGTGCTCATCTTGTTTAGTTTACACATTACTCTAATTCATTCGCCCGTGCTTATCCTACACGGATTCGCAAAGATAATCAAATACCGTGGATTAAACGAATAATTCACTAAAAATCCTATCCGACACCAGCCAACCCCGTTCCGTCAGACGAATCCGCCCGCCTTCACGGCTCATCCATCCTTCCGCTTCATACGCCGGCAAACGCCTCTCAGACAGCTTCCACCAATCAGGATATCGTTCTGACAACCAACGCCATCCAATTCCCCACATCGTCCGGAGGTTGGTCATCAGATACTCGTTGTACTTATCCCTGTCGGTCAATATTTCACGTTCAAAATCCAGCGAACCGGCAGCCAAATGTTCGATGTATTTTTTCAAATGGGCGACATTCCATTGCCGGGACTCTCCGTCAAAAGAATGCGCCGCCGCCCCCAGCCCCAAATAAGGCTGCTGCCTCCAATAAGCTGTATTGTGGCGGGAATACTTCAAGTCTTTCGCGAAATTAGATATCTCATAATGCTCAAAACCAATTGACTTCAAATAATCCGACACAAACAAATAATGGTCTGCCAACACATCATCCTCTTGGGGCGAAAATTTCCCCTGTTGGGTCAATTTTTCAAAAACAGAATTTGAATCAATACTCAAAATATATACTGATATATGACTTATGTCTAATTGGTTAACAATTTCCATTTCCCGCTCCAAATCCTTTTGCCCCACCCCGGGCAATCCAATAATCAAATCCACGCCAACATTATCAAAACCAGCCTTCCGGGCGGCTTCTACTGCCTCCATTGCCTGACAGGCAGAATGCCGGCGATTTATACGCTTTAACACCTCATCATCAAAAGATTGCACTCCTATCGACAAGCGATTGAACCCTACATTTTTCCAACAAGCCAGTTTATCGGGCGTCACATCCTCCGGATTGACCTCGATCGTACATTCCGCATCATCTGGCAAATCCCATATTTCCCGAATATTACCCACAATTACCTCTACTTCTCCTTCAGACAAACAGGAAGGCGTCCCACCCCCAAAATACAAAGTATCCGCTCTTCTTTCAGGCAAATAATTTGCCCGCAGCTCCATTTCCCGGCAAAGCGCAGCAATATAGCTTTCCTTTAAACCAAAGGACGCAACCGAATAAAAACCACAATAATAGCATTTACTCCGACAAAACGGTATATGCACATAGATTCCTGCCATCGCTCTATCTATAATTTCATTATACAAAGGTACGGATATTTAAACACAAATCAGAATTTTTCCATAACTTTGCCACGTTATAAAAGAAATATTCATGAGTACGATTAGTTTAAATGCAGAACTGCTCCGGCAATTAAGCTACATTGCCGATGATGAATTCTATTTAGAGAAAGCACTAAAAAGCATCAAGCGCCTTGTTGCCCAAAAAGGGAAAGAAGAGCCATCCTGCGTGGCAGAAGAAGACGCAGAATATCGCCCCTTGACTAAAACGGAACTCTTGACAGACTTAGACGAAGCTTTTAAAGATGCCAAACTGGCTCAAGAAGGTAAATTGCAAGGTCAACCGTTAGAAGAATTTCTTAAATCATAAACATTTAACACAATGATTACCTTCATTTTAAGCATCACGCTACTAATTGTAGCTTATTTCACTTACGGAAAATTTGTAGAGCGCTTCTTTGGGGCATCCTCCAAAATCGAAACTCCCGTGAAACGCCTGGCTGACGGAGTAGACTATCACGAACTGAAACCCTGGCGGATATTTGTCATCCAATTCCTGAACATCGCCGGCTTAGGACCTATTTTCGGTGCCATCATGGGAGCCGCCTATGGTCCTATGGCATACTTGTGGATTGTTGTCGGCTGCATCTTCATGGGCGCCACGCACGACTATTTCTCCGGCATGCTCTCCATTCGCAATGACGGCATGAGCCTCCCGGATATCGTCGGCAAATACTTAGGCACAGGCGTCCGCAAATTCATGACCATCTTCACCGGCTTCCTGCTTCTGGCAGTCGGTGTTTCCTTTGTCAACGGACCGGCAGAACTGTTAGCCAATCTCACCCACATGAGCATGACGCCGTGGCTGTACATCATTTTCCTCTATTACATCCTGGCAACCCTCCTGCCCATCGACAAAATCATCGGCAAAATCTACCCCTTCATGGGTGCCGCCCTGCTTTTCATGGCAGTCGCTGTCGGCGGCTATATGCTCTACGGCGGTTTTGCGGGAGAACTGCACTTGCCGGAACTGACCTTTGACAGCATGCGCAACCTACACGACAATCCCACCGAGAACATCCTCTTCCCCATGCTTTTTGTCGTCGTTTCCTGCGGCGCGATTTCCGGCTTCCATGCCACCCAGTCGCCCCTCATGGCTCGCTGCATGACGGACGAGAAATACGGTCGCCCCATCTTCTACGGCGCCATGATTTGCGAAGGCATTGTCGCCATGATTTGGGCAACTGCAGCCATGACCTACTTCGGAGGTCCCGAAGGGCTGAATGAAGCCGCAGCGGCAGGCAACACCCCCGCCATCATCGTAGACACCATCTGCAACACCTGGCTGGGACGTTTCGGTGCCATCATCGCCATCATCGGCGTAGTGGTCTGCCCCATCACCTCCGGCGACACTGCCTTCCGCAGCCTCCGCCTCGTGATTGCCGATGCCCTGCACTACAACCAGAAACCCATCCGCAACCGCCTCATCGTGGCAGTCCCCATCTTCGCCCTCGCCTATTTCTGCAACAGCATGGACTTCTCGACCATCTGGAAATACGTCGGCATCGGCAACCAGACCTTGGCAGTCGTCACCCTTTGGGCAGCATCGGCTTACCTTGTCGGCAAAGGCAAGCCGCATTGGATGATGTCTATCCCTGCCACCTTCCTGACCGTGGTCTGCGCGACCTACTACCTCATCGCCCCCTACAAAGACGGCGGCTTCTCCATTGCCCCTGAAATCAGCTACCCCGTCGGGCTGCTCATCGGCTTCGGGCTACTTGCCTTCTTCCTCTGGAAAAGCCGGAAAATCACAGCGGAGCGGGACGCTTTGCGCTGAACCAAACAGAAAAGCCGATCAGAGAGTTGTCCTGCTATCATCACGCAGCCATCACACCCTAATCAGGCAACAGACTTCTTACACCTTGCTTACGCCTTCGCTGGAAACTCAGTCAGGAACTCCCTCCCGGCAAAGGCGTAAGCAAGCACTAAGAAGAGTGTGGGACGAATCGAGCGGTATAACCGCCTTAATGGCAAAGAATATTTCTCTGGACATTGCATTTCACCCCAAAAATATCTACCTTTGTTCAAACACAATAAAGCAGAAAACCATGGAAGCCTTAAACAGATACCTGCCCTTATTAGCGGATTACATGCAAAAACACGCTAACACCTACCACATCTCCCGAATGGGTATTTTTGGCAGTATCGCCCGTGGAGAAGAAACCGAAACCAGCGATGTCGATGTCTGCTTTGAAGGGGAAGCCCCCTCATTATTCACCATGGCACGCATCAAACGCGAATTGGAAGAACTGTTCGGCAGAACTGTCGATTTAGTACGCCTGAGAGAACGCATGGACGAAATGCTAAAGCAAAACATACGCAAGGAGGCTGTTTATGTCTAAACAAGGTACCAGCAAATCACCATCTATTTTAACGTGAGTTCGAAATAAGTCTATAAAATATTCATTTGAAAAATAGGAACATAGCGATAAAAACTTTAATTTTATGGTGCACAATTACCAAGAATATGTCTGCAAGCATCTTGCCTATCTTTTCCCCAAACGTGTGTCCTATAACCGTTTTGTAGAATTGGAAAAAGAAGTCCTCCTGCTACTGGCTGTTTTCATTAAGGAAGTATTGCTGGCACGTGCACCGACATCAGCTTTGTAGACTCCAACCCATTGCGCGTATGCCGCAACCAACGCATCCGAATGTACAAGACCTTTGAAGGGCTTGCCAGCCGGGGAAATGTTCCATGGGGTGGTTTTTCGGGTTCAAGCTGCACCTGGTCATCAACGACAAAGGTGAAATCCTCAATTTCATGTTTACGCCAGGGAATGCGGACGACCGCAAACCTTTGAAACAGGAAAGGTTTCTGAAAAACATAAAAGGCAAGCTGTGTGCAGACAGGGGATGTATTGGACAGACGCTATTTGAGACACTTTTTGTCAACGGGATTCAACTGATCTCCAAAGTGAAAAACAACATGAAGAATTCCCTGATAAGCGTGACGGATAAAATCTTGCTGCGGAAACGGATTTTAATCGAGACGGTCAATGATGAATAAAAAACATCGCGCAAATAAAGCATTCAAGGCATCGTTCGTTCAACAACTTCATGGCAAATTCATTGGCAGCCATTGCCGCTTATTGCTTCTTTGAAAAGAAGCCTGCCATTGATATCGCTTTTAGCAATGACAGGCAACTTTCGCTATTCTAAGCTATATTGAACTCACGTTAAATACATTAACCAAAAATTCAAATTTCTATCGAAACAGGCAATGACTTGGATGACAATATACAACAGGAAGCTATAAAATCAAGCTTTTAAATAGGGCTTAAAAATAAAACGTCTAAATTCTCGATTTTTGCAGAAAATCAATTTAATACGCAACCGATTGCGAAAACGGTAATTCAATTCGCAAAACCAAACTCTTCCTTTTTCAAAACACTCAGGAATCTTTTGTTCAAAATAATCAAGTTGTTCACGACTGAGATATTCGTCTTTAAACAAATAAAAAATAATATAAACATCGAGGTACCCCTCATGGAGTTCTTCATGGAGCCATTTGACAAAAAGTTCATAAAAATCATTTTCTTCTTCATCCTTTTCTTGTGCAAATTCATAAATGAAATAAGAAGAACTTCTAGCAAGATAAGCTATGTCATCCGGACTAAATAAAGATCCCCCTTTGACTTTAGGCATGGAAGGAACTTTCATTTCTTCAAGATATTCTTTGAGTGGTGTTTCTATTTTATTAACTAGCATATTTTGAAATGATTAATTAGTTTTCGGTGAATCATAAAGTATATTCATCTCTTCCAACTTTTTCTCCAACTTACGTTTTAACGTTAAAGGTACTTTTCGAGTCGGAGCAAATAGATAAGGAGAAAAGGGATGAGAATGAGTATCTCCCTCGCCTAATGAATAAACGGAATAACAATAGTTGGTTGAATCCCATATTGTTCTTTTTTCTTCAAAAAGCGGAGTTGAATGTCCCCATTTTTTATAGCTTTCTTCCCAACGTAATTTAGCTTTTAAGAAATCTTCTGTTGTATTAGGCATTGTAGCTACAATAGATAAATAACTTTTATTGCCACACCATTCTTCTACAATATCACCTCTCTTAAAACGAATTTTTTCTTTTGGACAACCATAATAAGGTTTGAGATTTATTTGCTCTTCATCGTCTTCATCAGCAACAAACCATTCATCATTTAGATTTCCTTCACGAGTATAAGTATGAATAAAAACTTCTTCTGCATAAGGACGTGCATCTAAACGTTTTTCATAGATAATATAACACAAAATTTCTGATAAGGTGACCCATCCTTTTTCTTTTTTGATTGAAGTTTGCATCGCTTCGTAAGCTTTGCCTAATGATGAGTAGATACCCAAAGAACGGTCATAGGAATCCCGGACAGGATAACGCCCACTGACCCTTACTTGCAATAACTCGTATACTTTGGTCATGATACATAAATAAAATCTTATACTTTTGCGAATACCATAATGGCATTAATATAAATGATGCCACCATAGTTTTGCGAGACAAAGATACTATATTTTCTGAACAAACAAGCGAAAACAAATCATTTTTTATGTGTGTAGTGGGCATAAATACAGCCCATGTCACATCAGTTAAAAATACTAAAATACATAATATGCACATGCTTTATGTTTCTTTTTTCCTAAATTTGTTTTGTTATTTACGGAAACGCAATACATAAAAATAACTTAAAGATACATATCAGCAAAATAGGAGAAAACCAAAAACAATAACATAATAGAATTTCTCACATACAATTCCCGCCCACTTGGGGCATTGTCAAATAACACACCAACGTTTATTATGTTAACTTGGTGCTTGCATGCTTTTCTTAGAATTTCATTTTACATTATATATATCTTTGATTATAAACAATTTAGGCTTACGACACACTTCGTATGTGTCATCGAAAATAGCCCCATTAAAAAACATGATACCATTCTGCTTCACTGTGCCATAAGCGTCATGGGCATGACCAAATAGATGGTAATGAGGCTTTACTGCCATAACTCGGTTACGGAGTGACACATTACCCCAATGGGTATTATTACTTTCGTCAAGTATCATAACCGGTGGCTCATGAGTCACGAGGACATCTACACCATTGGGGATCAGTTTTTCAGAATGATTGTAAGCTAAACCAAAGAACCGTATTCCTTCAATTTCGCAATCTCTATCCTGGAGGAAATAGACGTTGTCCGGCAGGTCTTCTATATCGTCAGCATCCCATAGACATAGGTCATGATTGCCAGTCACAAATACTTTGTATAAATACGGAAGTCCGATGAACCAATTCAAGAAGTCAAGAACTTCATCTTCCGTACCCATCTCAGAAAAGTCGCCGCAATGGACAATGACATCAGCATCCGGCAGGTCAGCCAACTGCTTGTGTCGACAGTGCGTATCAGAAATTTGCAGTATTCTTAGAGGATTGGTATTGATAGTAGCGTTAAACAAATCTTCACCTAATACACTCTTCAATTGTCCGAAGCTTAGGTAATGACCATAGTCATCATCCCAGTTTCGCCGTGATATTACCGAAACGAGTCTGTTCTCTTTCGTCAGGAGCAGAGCCATAAAGGACAATCCATAATTGTCGTAGGGATAGTTCACTCCAAAGGTCACCCGATCGTAACTGTCAGCATCGTCACGCTTGCATAATACGAAGTGGCATTTTCCACGATGACTTTCCTCAAAGAACACTTCTTCCGATTGGAATATACACCACATGGAAGCATAATGCTCATACTGCTTCATATCGTTGAACGAACTGATAGGGATGATTTCGTATGAATGCCCGCCTGTAGCAGGCTTCGTATCAACAGTGCCATCCACGAAACACAGCAGTTCTTCCTCCGACATATTCTCAAAATCTTTTGCATGATAATCATAATCAAGCATTCTATCCCTTATATAGCTTATAATGTCTTTGCGCAAGTTATTGTATTCCATTTTGTTTTAATACTTTTGTGACAAAATTATAGCTACAATTTCGCATCCGCTTCCTTATGAATAAAAATAACCTCTTTGGGTTTAACCGTTTCTATTACTTTTTTGATGGTAGCTTTGTCTGCATGACCTGAAGTATGGATATCCACAACATTCTGGAACATATCATGAAACTGCAGGTATTTGGGGGTTATATCTATCTGCTCCTGGAGCTTATAGTAGCCATTCCAAACCGAGTATATCAGCAGAGTTTCTTCCTCAGGAAGTTTGTCTTTAAGTTCCAATACTCTGTCTAACTGTGACGGACCCACAACCATAGTAAAGCCTTTGCGTTTAAGCTTGCCAAAGAGTTTGTCACTATAAAATAGAGGGACAAAGGAGAATAGACCTTTTGAAAGTTTTGATTCCTTTTCGGTAAAGAACTCCATCGTCTTCTTCATAAATAGCGAACAGACGCACAAAGGCTTCTTTGCACTGTTTGCAGCCTCCTTAATAGCCGCTAATCGCTCTATATCTGTAGCCGAAGCAAGCACAAATACATATTTGAACGCCTGCATCACACTCGCCATTTTGCGTGAAACTTCACGCTCGTGAATACACTTATCCTCTCTTTTCAGCATCGTGCCTTCAGTAATCAGCACATCTATGTCAGTGGCATATTTCCTGAGGGTCGGGAAAAGTCCTTTGCCCATATAACCATGTTCACGATAGTCGCCTGTATGCCATATGCGCTTTCCGTCTGCCTCAATAAGGAACATGTGGGAGTCGTAGATGCTATGGGAATTAAAGAACGGAGTCACCTTGATGTCGCCTACAACGATGGGCTTAGGCTCTTGGCGTGGTGGTGTTCTCTGCCAAATGTCAATATGGTTAAGATGTTTGATTTTATTGTCAGCATCAGCAAGTTGACTCATTGCCAGACTGTATTCCTCGTCATAACCGTCTATTTTCTGAAGTTCTTCAACTTGTTTACATGCTGCATCCAAGAGAATACTGTATTTGATGTCCAACAGCACTTTTGTACCTTCGCTCATATGCTGATCCACGCCTTTAGGAATATAAGTAAACAGCCCCACGTGATCCTCGTGACCATGGGAGTAGAATACAGCCTCATACTTCTTCTTGTTGCTGGCAAAAATACTCTCAACTAGCTGTTCCTCCTCTTTTGGTGTTGATAGTTCACCACAGCCAGGCAAGTTTCGCCCAACGTCTATGAATACCCTGGATGTCGTCGTCCATATTTCGGTGATACATCCGCCTATTTGGTCAAGCCCTCTGTGTACTTTGATGTTCATTCGTGGTATTTTTTGTATTTAAACGATATGTTTTTATCCTTAAATCGAACAGAGTCATTAATAAATTCAATCAACTCTTCGGATAATAGCGTATGAAGTTCATCTGCCAAGAATATAGCCTCGATACTGTTTATCAACCCTGTTGAATATGCCTCATATAGACTCTTGAATCCTCTTTTGTTGTGCCGGATGGCATTTTGAGTTTTACCATTCTCCTCGTACATAATGCGATGGGACATAATGTCATCTAACACATTGGTATAGAACATGAGTTCCGAGATTATTCCCATAGGATTGTTATCTGGCTTCTTTAATTCAAATATACTAAGACAATGACCTTTTATAGCCCAAATATCTATTGCACTCTTGCCGCCTGTAGTATAATGAGTATTACGACTAACTTTTCTTTCAAAAAGACCGACAGGAAGCTGACGGTTCATTGCGTCATACTCCTTTGAATGGGTTTGCACATATTGGCATTCCAACCGCGTTTCTGAATCTGCTTTTTTGTTGTTAATATCATCGGCTTCCTGGCTTGGAGCATTACAATATAATAGTGAAGGAATGCAGGGAATCGTTTTTGTAGAACGTGCCCAAGAATAAGTTTGGACAAATTTTGCAAGTCGGTAAACGAATCTGTTGAAATGATAATAACCATCTT
>CALUKF010000066.1 GCA_944321145.1 uncultured Odoribacter sp.
CCCATGATGGCAGAGCGGCAAGTAGTCATCGTCCGCGAGGCGCAGAACATCCGCGATTTCGACAACCTTGCGCCATACGTTGAGCATTTTCAACCCTCTACGGTGCTCGTACTTGCTTACAAGAACAAGAAGCCCGACAAGCGCAAAGCGGTTTTCAAACGCCTCGCCGCCTCGCCGGATTGCGTTTATTTCGAGTCTGAAAAATTGTATGACAACAAAGTACCCTCATGGATTAACGCCTATTGCCGTGAGGAAGGCTATCGCATCACCGCCCGGGCTGCCGGCATCCTCGCGGAAAGCCTGGGCACCGACCTGAGCCGCATCGCCAACGAAATCGACAAGCTGAAACTCCACCTCGCCCCCGGCGGCAAAATCAATGAGGCGCTCGTCGAGGAACATACAGGCATCAGCAAGGATTTCAACAGTTTCGAATTGCGCAACGCCATCATTGCCAAGGACTATCTGAAGAGCAACCGTATAGTCAATTATTTCGAATCCAACCCGAAAAACAATCCCCTGCCGCCAATTATCGGCACACTGTTCAGCTATTTCCTGAACCTCCTGACATATCATTACGAGAAACGGCAGGTGACCAACCAACAGGAAATGGCAAAGTTGCTGGGTGTACATCCCTTTTTCATGAAAGATTACACGGAAGGAGCCCGCGCCTACAACGCCATGAAGTGCGCCCAAGCGATTGCCCTCCTCCGGGAATACGACATGAAATCCAAAGGCGTAGGCAACGCCGGCACGCCGGACGGAGAATTGCTGCGTGAATTAGTCTTTAAAATCATGCACTGATACGACAGACAAATTTCCTGCGCAAACCGCACATCAATATTATAAAGCATTGTACTATGAAAAAATCACTTTTTATCCTTGTTTGCCTGTTCATCATTGGCACCATGCAGGCATCTCCCATTGACGGGCTGTTGGAACGCATTGATTCCGGCGCGTCTGCCAAATTCCGTATTGAATTGCAAAAGTCCGATGCCGACTTTTTCGAATTAGACCAACGGGGCAGCCAAGTTGTTGTCCGGGGCAACAATTACGTCAGTATTGCCACAGGCATCAATTGGTATTTGAAATACTATGCCGGCATCCACCTTTCTTGGAACAATATGCACTCCCATCTTCCCGATGTATTGCCTCCCGTTCCGCAAAAAGAACGCCACGAAACCACATTGAAGTACCGTTACAATTTCAATTATTGCACCTTTTCCTATACCATGGCATTCTGGGATTGGGCACGTTGGGAACAGGAAATCGACTGGATGGCACTGCATGGCATCAACCTGCCCCTGGCGTTGGTAGGGGCAGATGCCGTGTGGCGTAACCTCCTTTTAGAACTGGGTTACACGAAAGATGAAGCAAGTGCCTTTGTTGCAGGACCAGCTTTCCAAGCCTGGTGGCTTATGAATAATCTGGAAGGTTGGGGAGGACCCAACAGCGACAATTGGTACGACGACCGCATTTCCCTGCAAAAGAAAATCCTCCGCCGCATGCGCGAATATGGCATGCAGCCGGTTCTGCCCGGCTATTCGGGCATGCTGCCCCACGATGCAAAGGAAAAACTCGGACTTGACATTGCCGACCCTGGCAAGTGGAACGGCTTCAACCGTCCGGCTTTCTTGCAACCGACAGACCCCCGTTTTGAGGAAATCGCTGCTTTGTACTACCGGGAAATGAACCGGCTTTTCGGCAAAGCCGATTTCTACTGCATGGATCCTTTCCACGAAGGAGGCAGAACGGCGGGCGTAGACCTCGACGCTGCCGGGCAAGCCATCTGGCATGCCATGAAGCGCAACAACCCGCGTGCCATTTGGGTCGTGCAGGCATGGGGAGCCAATCCGCGTCCTGCCATGATTGCCAACATACCCAGAGGCGACATGCTTGTGCTTGACCTTTATTCCGAAAGTCGTCCCCAATGGGGCAATCCCGCCTCTACTTGGTACCGCAAGAATGGCTTTGACGGGCATTCGTGGGTTTATTGCATGCTGCTCAACTATGGCGGCAATGTGGGACTACACGGCAAAATGGCGCACGTCATCAATGAATTTTACAAAGCCAAGGAAAGTTCTTTCGGTGCAACCCTCCAAGGTGTGGGCATGACCATGGAAGGCAGTGAGAACAATCCTGTGATGTACGAACTGCTCTGCGAGTTGCCTTGGCGCGAATCTCGCTTTGACAAGGATGCCTGGTTGGCAGGCTACGTGAAGGCACGCTATGGCAAGGCGGACGCGAAAGTGCTGGAAGCCTGGACACTTTTGAGCAACACCATTTACAATTGCCCCGTCGCTTCCACCCAGCAAGGCACCCATGAATCCATTTTCTGCGCCCGCCCTTCGTTGAAAGCCTATCAGGTTTCCAGTTGGTCGGAGATGTCTGATTATTACGCCCCCCGCGACATTATCCGCGCTGCCGGATTATTTCTCGAAAATGCGGAGCAATTCCGGGGAAACAACAATTATGAATACGACTTGATAGATATTATGCGCCAAGCAGTTGCCGAAAAAGGTCGGTTAGTCTATCCCGTTGTAGTCAGTGCATTTCATGCAGATGATAGTGCATTGTTTGCTGCCGCTTCCTCCCGTTTCCTCGAACTATTGCTCTTGCAGGACAAATTGCTCGCTACACGTTCTGAGTTCCGGGTAGGCACTTGGATTGAGCGCGCCCGCGCCTTAGGGCGTACTCCTGAAGAATGTGACCACTACGAATGGAATGCACGCGTACAAATCACCACTTGGGGCAACCGCACGGCAGCCGATGGCGGAGGACTTCGCGATTATGCCCACAAAGAATGGAATGGCATCCTCCGGGACTTTTATTATATGCGTTGGAGAACTTATTTCGAGGAACTCGCACGACAACTGCAAGGTATCCCGCCCTGCGCCATTGATTTTTACGCCTTGGAAGAGCCGTGGACTTTGCAGCACAATCCTTATCCTTCTGCCCCTGAAGGCAACCCGATAGCCACCGCCCGCGAAGCTTACGAAGCCATTTCCAAGTAACCTCCCCTCCTGTCCTGTGCCGTAGCTGTTTCGCTGCTGTTGGCTTGCTGTTGCGACTGGGAGCGGAATAGCTGCCCAACACCTCCGAAGCAGCTGCGCAACAAGGGTAGGGAGGATATAGGGCAACTAACGATTAACGAGTAACGATGAGTGATTAACGAGGAGGAACTTCCGTTCTGCCGGATTTGCAATTCGGCAGCAATAAAATCTGATGATTTAAAATCCTTATTATCAAACCAATCGGATTGCAAATCCGATTGAACTGAATGCTTAATTCGTAATCTCTTGCAAATAGCTGAAAAGTTCGAATACGCGCTCCTTGAGCAATTCCACGCAATCGCTGCCAATCAAGACAGGTCCCATAGTGCCGTATTCGTTGATGATAAGTTCGTAGATGAAATCTCCTTCGGCATCACGGAATTTCAGCCATTCGCGTTGGGCTTTCAACAAGGCTTCCCGTTGCGGGACAGTCAGTTTGCTGCGCAGGCGGTTGTAGTATTTATTGAGCAATTTGTCATACTCGTCTAATTGGAAACTATTCATCGAGCGCATTTCAGCGGTCGTTTTCACAACCTCGCTGAAATAGCGCACAGCCTGCTCAATGCGCATAGTATCCTTGATTAGCATAATCTGCAACGAATCTCTTGCAGTATCCAGCCTGCCTGCCTCGATTTGCCCGCGGACATATTCCTCCGCGTCTTGTTCTGCCTTGTCGGCAAATTGTTTCCACCGCTCATCTTCTTGCGCCCGAAGAGGCAGAAAAGCGAGAAGCGCCAAGCATAATATCACGATTTTCATAGTCTTTTTCGATTAAGGATTCTTTCATTTACACGGTCAGGGAGCATAGAGATGTCCGCGGAAATCAATGGGCGTGTCGCCGGTGGCGCGGAGGGTGATGTCAGCATCAAGCCAAGCATTGTCCTGCCAAGTGCGGTCGGCTTCATCGGAACAGCTGAAGCGGATGGTGCCGCTTGCCGGGATGTATGCCATTTCGCCTATGTCGCCCACGTCAAAGAGGGCAAGGCTGACATCCTCGCGATACATCCTGCGTGCCAGCGTGTCGAGGGGAACATAAGGGGCTTCCAGCGACAGCGCGGTAAAGGTATACTCCTGTCCGTCCAGCGGTTCGTCGTAACGGAAGTCCTTAATGTACAGCTTTAACCAATATTCAGTCGGGTCATTGTTTCCCTTGGCGGGTTCCAGATAGGTGTGGATAATCAGCATCCCTACGGAGTCGACTGCCACGTTGTTCTCCCAAAAGTAATACGAATACCATTCAGACCGGGGAGAATGCCCCAGCATAGGCAGGGCATAACTCTCGCGGTCGATGTATTCTTTGCCGTTGATGGTGGCGGTGCAGTAGTTGGAAGCCAGGAAATAACCCTTCTCGTCCTTTTCTAAGTTGCAGGCTGACAACAGCAGGCATGCCACTACGGCAAGCAGTATCTTTTTCATTTTACTGTATCTTCGTGTCCTTCAGTATCACGTCGTGCGCGCCGCCCTCAACGATAGAGGTAGATGACACGAGGGTGATTTTCGCCTTGTCCTGAAGTTGCGGGATGGTAATCGCGCCGCAGCTGCACATCGTGGACTTGATTTTGCCGAGCGTGATTTCGAGGTTGTCCTTCATCTTCCCGGCGTAGGGCACGTAGCTGTCCACGCCTTCCTCGAACTTCATCGCGCCTTTGTTGGCATTGCCGCCCATATCGTAACGCTGCCAATTCTTCGCGCGGTTGGAGCCTTCGCCCCAATATTCCTTCACGTAGCTGTTGCCGATGGCGAGTTTCTTGCTCGGGCTTTCGTCGAAACGCGCAAAGTAGCGTCCCATCATCAGGAAGTCCGCGCCCATGGCAAGCGCAAGCGTCATGTGGTAGTCGTGCACCAGACCGCCGTCCGAACATATCGGCACGTAGATGCCTGTCTGCTCCAGATACTCCTGCCGCGCCTCGCACACCTCAATCAATGCGGTAGCCTGTCCGCGACCGATACCCTTCTGCTCACGGGTGATGCAGATGGAACCGCCGCCGATGCCCACTTTCACAAAGTCTGCACCTGCCTTGACCAAATAGAGGAAACCTTCTTTGTCCACCACGTTGCCGCCGCCGACCTTCACTTCGTCGTGATACGTCTCCTTAATCCAGCGGATGGTGTCGTATTGCCATTCGGAGAACCCGTCCGAGGAATCCACCACCAGCACGTCCACACCTGCATCCACCAGCGCAGGTACGCGCTCCTTGTAGTCGCGGGTGTTGATGCCTGCGCCTACCATCAGTTTCTTGTGGCTGTCCAGCAATTCATAAGGATTCTCTTGGTGATTGTCATAATCCTTGCGGAATACGAAATATTGCAACTTGCGGTTCTCGTCGATAATCGGCAGGCAATTCAGCTTGTGCTCCCAAATAATCGTATTGGCTTCGCTCAGGGTAATACCCAATTGCCCCACAATCAAGTTATCGAACGGGGTCATAAACTCTTTCACCGGCTTCGTGAGGGCATCCGTTTTCAGACGGTAATCGCGGCTTGTAATCATGCCGAGCAACGTGCCGTTCGCCGTGCCGTCGTCCGTCACCGCAATGGTGGTATGCCCCGTAGCGGCGGTCAGGTCAAGCACGTCCTGCAACGTCGCGTCCGGATGCAGGTTGGAATCGCTCACTACGAAGCCCGCTTTGAACTTCTTGACCCGGCGCACCATCTCCGCTTGGCTTTCAATGGGCTGCGAGCCGAAGATGAAAGACAGCCCGCCGTTGCGCGCCAACGCGATGGCAAGCCCGTCGTCGGAAACCGCCTGCATGACAGCCGATACGAACGGGATATTCAATTGGATGGGCGAAGTCTCTCCCTGACGGAATTTGACAACGGGGGTCTTCAACGAAACATTGTCCGGATTGCACTCTTTCGTCGTAAGCGACGGAATCAATAGGTATTCTCCAAATGTGCGTGATACTTCTTTAATGTAATGAGCCATATTCTGTGGATTTTTAAAATTGGGCGAAATTACTCAATTTTCCCGATACCGCCAACATTCCTCCGCAATTTTTATTTCCACAGATTAAATTGCATCTTCAAATGGCACCTTTACCCCTCAAACAATTCTTTATTTGCAAAGCCACATGGTATGCAAGGTTCACCGGCACCGCATTGCCAATCATTTTATACCCGTAATCCAAATCCTCATAGAGGAATTGGAAACTGTCCGGGAAAGTTTGCACACGCGCAACCTCCCGCACGCTCATCCTGCGGTAAAGGTGCTCGTACCCTTCGGCAAACTTTTGCAGGTTTTTTTCCACTTTGACCATCTTTGGAGCTTGCGGATGCAATTGGCATTGCCGCCCGCTGGCTTGTACGGTAAAAGCCGGTTCATCCCACGAACGGACGCGGTTGCGGGACATGAAAATGGGAGAATAAGCACCGGTAAAATATTCGTTATTAGGCACTTCACAGGCATCTCCATTAGTCTTGTTCTTTTCGCGGGCAGGAATAGCCGAATCCTGCAAATCCCAAATACACTCGCGCAAAGTGGGTTTATGCGCTAATGGTTCCGGATATTGGAAATCCCAAATGTCCAAGTCTTTGCGGAATCCGATATAAAACACGCGGTCACGGTCTTCCGGCACGTCGTAATCATTGGCATTCAACATTTTCAAATTCACATCATAACCGGCATCATCAAACAGTTTCATGAAGTGATTTACTGCCACCGAATGACGTTTAGCCAACATGCCGGAGACATTTTCTGCCACGAAAAACAAAGGTCGTTTGTCTCGAAGAATGCGGATGTATTCATAGAACAACTGTCCGCGGGCATCCTCTATCCCCCTCAAAGCCCCGGCTTCGCTCCACGATTGGCAAGGAGGACCTCCGATGATTCCGACAGCATCATCCGGAAATTCAGAAGAAGGAATATTCCGGATATCTCCTTCTATCAAGCGGACATCAGGGAAGTTAGCGCGGTACGTCGGGCAAATCTTCGCGTCCCACTCATTGGCAACGACAGTTTTAAACCCTGCCTTATGGAAACCTAAGTCCAACCCACCGGCTCCTGAGAATAAGCTAATCAATTTCAACATCATCACCTCCAATTGCAATTTATCGTAATAATAGCCGCAGGCATGCCTACAATTTGGATGTCAAACTTCAATGAAGCCTTGACATAAGTTTCCGCATTGTGGATGCGGAACGAGAACTGCCACCCTCCATCCATATACAATTCCACCGTATTCGTTTTTCCCGGCACAAAATCGAAATGAATGATACGGGTCGGCAAGGCCGCGATGGGAACTTCTATAGTCGCTTTGCGGGTTTTGCCCGGCAAGTTAAGCGTCCCATGCAGGTTATAAGACTGGATTCGGGTTGTACGCAACCTGTCCATGCTCACCACCTTATAAAAGTCGAATTTGCCCAACAAATATTCTACCAGCTTCCCGGAAATATCTTTATGGACGGCATATTGCCGGGTGATTTCATTCATGAATGCTTTCAACAAAGGCACATAAACCTCCCCTTCCTTATCAGGCAAATCCTCAAATTCAGTATGCTTTAATTTTTCTTGGTCAAGGTAATCAAATACAGGCTTTACGTCTTTCCAATAATCCTGCGAACAGGGAACGCCATACCATTTTTTGCCAAAATCCAATGTCTTGCTTAGACGATTATGTTTTGCGGCAAAATGGTTGTGTTTTATACTTAATCCTATCTCCCATTGAATGTTTTTCCGCACAATCAATATATCCCGCACATCGCCTTTCTCTCCCTTCGCATCAGCCTGCAACAATAATTCCAACCTATCCCCTTCCTGTTCACAAATCCGAGGCTCCAGCTGGAGTATCCGGATAACGGCGACCCGAGCACTTGCCTTATAAATCGCTTTCTTCTCCTCGCTTAAAATATCCCATGCACGTTGGGCTGCAAAATAACTGCTGTTTTGCAGCACTTCCACTATACGAAACTTTTCAATTTCCTCCGTAAGGGCAAGCAGGCAAGCAAATTCGTATGCCCGTCCTTGGTTGTTACTTTTATTACTCATAAGCCTATTTTTCTCTCGTGCGAAAGTAATAAAAATCCTTCAAAGCTCCTCATGCTTTTCCTTTTTTATATTCCCCTGCCTCTTCTGCAACCTGGCTAAGAGGCTGTTCCTTTATTTCATAGGTCTGGCGTATAGGTTTAAACTTTTCCAAGTAAGCATGGTTAATCCAATATTCCAATTCATGCAACGTTTGTTCCCGCACAGCAGGCTTTAATTGGCACTCCCAGATTGTAATTACCCTCCATCCCATTCTTCTCAAAGCCTCCTTATTGTGTTCATCACGTATTTTATTCCGTTCAATTTTCTTTTGCCAATAAGCACTGTTTGTGTGCGGGATATGTCCGTCTGCTTCATGCCCGTGCCAAAAACACCCATGAATAAATATGGCAATGCCATATTTACGCAATACTATATCCGGTGTCCCCGGCATGCCTTTTACATTTTTACGGTAGCGGTAGCCGCGATGGTACAAATAACGGCGCACAAGCCATTCCGGCTTTGTGTCCTTGCTTTTGATTCTTGCCATGACGGCAGAACGCTTCTTTTTATCCCAGATATCCATACGGAAAACGATTTGACGCAAAAGTACGAAATATCTCTATTCTTTATGCCAACTTGTGAGATACACAACTATTTTTAAGTAGCATCGTGCAGGTAGATTGCAGCCGTGAAGCAGCTCTCTCCATTGACAGGCGTCAGGGGGAGGTAGCCGGAGAGGAGGCGGTGGTGGTGGAAGATGGCGGGGAAGCGGGCGGAGTCGCGGAGGTGGGCGGCGAGGGCTTCGCCGGGATGTGGATGGAAGCGGACGAGGAAACGCCCTAAGGCACCGGGGGCAAGGTAGCGCGCTGCGAGGTGGAGGGCGACGATGCCCATGTTGCAGCGGAGGTTGATTTCCAGGCAGGGGTGGACTTTCAGCTGCCCGTCTGTGCCACGGTAGACCAGCATGTCTACGCCCAAGCAGCCCGCGTAGTCCGGGAAGGCGGTTTGGAGGGCGGCGGGCAGGTGGGTTTTCAGCAAGCCGATAATCTTCGCGCCAAGGAGTCCGCGCAACTTTTTCTCCAAGCACTCCTGCGGTGCAAGGTCGTTGCCTTGGTATTCGCCGTGCTCTCCTGTGGCAAAACACGACCAGCCGATAAACTCCGCCGTACCGTTTGCTATTTGAAACTCCATGGCGAAGTCCTGCACTTTGTCCAAACGCCGCTCCAGCATCAAGTAGCCTTGCCGCTTGAGGATGCCGCCCATCCATTCATCTGCCTTCGGGTTGATGGGATGTTTCAAGCGCAATTGCCCTTTCCCGGAGGACGACCACGGGGCTTTCACTAGCCAGTCGCCCGATTCGGTTGCTTGTTTTACTTCCTCCAAACTGTAGCAAACACGGGGCACAATCCCTTCTTCGACGAAAGGCATAGCATCCATCAACTGCAACAATACGTTGCGCGCTGAGAGGCGGCTGTAGGAATCCTTCCATGCCTCTTGCCACGCCTCGCCTATGCCATGCTCCGCCATCCAACGGCAGACCTTCGGGCTTCTGCCCCACGGCACGCCGCGCCACGCTTCCGGATGTGCCGCCACTTCCTCTTCCCTCACGGGACGCACAGGGATTGCCAACTCACGGTTGAAGTCCGGCGGCACCTCGCGGGACACCAACACGCCATCCCTCTCCCCGCCCAGGTAGGCAGGCAGGAATGCCAAATCCTCCGCCATCCGGACGATGTTTGCCGGCGGCATGTAAAAGCGTCCGCCGTTGGCAATTGCCAGCTCGCAGTCGGGATTAAAGATGTAAAGGTCGTGCTTCTCCATTCCTACATGATTTATCAAGCTGTTAATATGCTATTTTAATTCTGTTTGCGGTCTGTTCCCGTGTCACCTTCCATTCTCCTTTCATGTACCTTTCTTCTTGCGCCTATCCAAACTAAAGTTGAACCTGAATTGAACCTAAGTTGAACCTGAATTGTTCCCTGAATAGAGCTTGATTTAGATTTTACCAAGGCGGGAATCCATCGGGCAAGCCGGCGGGAACGCCGCCGAAGGTCAATAAGGATAAGGCTCCGACGGGAGGTTATCGTATATCCAATAGAGCTTATCGCCTTGCAGGAGAATGCCGCGGCTGCGGGATTTCTCGCGGTTTTCACGGTTGCTGACATTCACGGCAATGACTTTCTTGCCGAAGAAAGAGGTGGGTTCGCTGAAGATGGTGTGCCCGACAAAGAGGCGCGCCGCACCGTATTGTTCCAAGATGCGCGCTGTTTCTTCCGCATAAACCGGAGCGTAGCGGTCTTCGCTCCGCACCATGCCGCGGTACCAGAGCAGCCCCGTGGAAGAGTCGTAGATGGCGGCAGCCAGGGGTGAAGAGGCTTTGCGCTCCTCCTTCGAGAGGAAAAGCGTCCGGCTTGCCTCTGCGTTGATGTCCGGGATGGCGGCTTTCATGGTACAAAATGCCTCGCTCAATCCGGCGTGGACAAAGAGGTTAGTACCGGCTTTCTGCATCACGTTGCGGGTCTGGAGCCAGCGTCCCAATTCGCTGTCCGCATGCCATAGGGCGGCATATTCCATGCCCAAGGTTTCGGCTAAGTGCTTGTATTTTTCAGGCGTGTATTTCAAGTTGCCGCGCAGCACCATTTCTTCGTGGTTGCCGAGGAGGAAAGTCATTGCGCCTCCGGCGGCTTCGGCTTCCTGTTCCAATTTATAGAGTAGCCAGAAGATGGGCACTACATCCTCTCCCCTGTCGAACACGTCGCCGATGACTACCAGTTGGTTGTGCCCGAACGTCCATTCATAGCCTGCACCGATGACCCCGTTGTTCTGCAACAGGAAGACGAGGCAATCCAAATCGCCGTGGGGGTCGGAGATGACTAAGGTCTTTTCCGCTTGCGGGGTTTCCCATGCGGGACGGCGCGGAGTACGCAGGGGAACGCTGAAACGGTGCTGCCCGTCGGCGGAAGTCACGTATAAACGATAGCCGTCGGGCATTTCTTCATAGAGGCTGTCCAACAGGCTGCCGTTGTCGGCAACGCGGATGACGCGCATCGCGCCCGTGGAATCGTAGAGGACGTAAGGTCCGTCGTTGTCCGCCTGCACACAAAGGGGAGTCAGGAAGAAAAGCAGCAACCAGCACCAGATGGTTAAGTGAATTTTCATGTTTTGCGGGGATAAAAAGAGAGGCATGCCGCGCGTTGTTCATACTCCCTCCCCCCTTCGGGGTACTCCCCCTATCTTAGGGGGAGAGTTTTGGAAGAGAGTGTGATGCTCAGGAGGCATGCCTCTACGGGTGGGTGTTATTTCATGTAGAGTTTCAGCACTTCGGGTTTGTCCTTGAGGGTGACTGTTGTGCTCTTCATGCTGTTGTCGCCTGACACGTAATTGATGGTGTAGGTCTTGTTTTTCGGGAGCATGAAAGTGAGGACGTCGTTCATGTCCTGCGTGGGACCGGAGGTGCGTCCGCCGCCCATTTGCAGTTTGTCGTCGAAGACATCGAGGTTCGTTGCCACACGGTCGCCGGATTCCTTGGCGTGCTGGCGGTCTTTGAATGCCATGACGCGGAGCTGCACATGGTCGCCGTCCTGCGCGATGGCACTGTAATGCTCTTTGTACATATCCACGTAGCGGTCAGTCACGTTCTCGGCTGCCACATAACGGATGTTCTCGTCCCATACCAAGGGGAAGTAAACGCCTGTGGGCTTGAAAGAAGAGGCGTAGATGGCTTTCTGGAGGTCATCTTTCACTGCCTGCCCGGCATCGGCAAAAAACCAAGCGTTGTCGAGCTGTCCGGGGAAGTAGTATTCCGTGAAATACCATTTGCCATCTGCCCAGACTTCCGTCCAGTTGTGGTTGCCGCGTTCGTCGTGCCAATTGGGAGTCCCTGCCACACGGGAAGGAATGCCCACGGCGCGGAAAGCGTCAGTCAGGATGATGGACAAGCCGGTGCACGATGCCATGTGCTGGCGCATGGATTCAAAGGGCGCCTGGTCGGGCTTTTCGCGCTCGGTATTGTAGTCCACGAGCACTTCGTCGCGCACGTTGCGGTTGATGGAATCAATAGCTTCAAAAACGGTGGTACACCCGGCAACATATTTGCTGAACCGTTCATAGAACTCAGGGCGCCAGTTCTCGCGCTTCTCGTTGAGGCTGACATAGGGCAACACTTCGTTGAAGAAAATGCTGTCGGGCACAGCCTTTGCCCAGGGGTATTGCTCGCGTGCCTTGTAGGCATACGCCGCGTTTTCGAGAAGGAAAGCGGCAGTCAGTTCCTGCAGGTCGCGTTCGGGCATGTAAGCAATGAGGAATGCCATGCCTTCCTTTTGCGCGGCGGGGGCTTCGTCGAGGGCTTTCTGCAACTCGGCGGCATTCGTGCCAGCTTTCGCCAGGGCTTGGTCTAACAAGGGATAATACTTCTCGGGTACGCCTGCATACTTGTTGTTGGAGCAGGCAAAAGCGCAAAGCGCTAAGAATAATACAATGTACTTCATGGTTCAATTTTATTTTTTGTCACTAAAATATTTCATAAACTGTGCGCGCTCGTAGCGTTCGGCATGGGCAGCGTCGGCGTAAGAGAGCTTGCCGCGGAAGTCAGCGACAGAGGCGTAGCCCTTGCGCTCCATCCATTCGCGGAGGGTGTCGTTCATCTTGCGGATGGCGGGAATGCCTTCCTCGTAGAGCACGGAGCATACTTGCACTGCCCCGGCGCCTGCCAAAAGGAGCTTGATGGCAGCCTCGCCGGAATGCACGCCGGTGGAAGCCGAGAGTTGTAACTGGCGGTCTTTGCCGCAGAGAATGCCCGTCCAGCGCAGGGTGGTGCGCAATTCTGCACCGGTGCTGAACACGGGAGCCGCACCCATCGCCATGCGCTCGATGTTGATGTCCGGCTCGTAGAAGCGGTTGAAAACAGTCACGGCATCTGCCCCGTAAGCCTTCAGTTTGCTGACGAAAGCAGGCAGGTTGGTAAAATAACGCCCGATTTTGATGATAATCGGCAGGCTGACTACGGATTTCACGTGGCGGACAATGGCGTAATACATGGCTTCGATGTCTGCACTTTCCTTAAACTCGTCGGTGGGCAGGATGAAGGCATTCAGTTCGATGGCATCGGCACCTGCCTTTTCCAGCTCGCGGGCGAAGTCAATCCATTCGCCATCCTCCAGGCAACTGATGCTGCCAATGACGGGGATGGAGAGGCGCGCTTTCGCCTGCTTCACGAGGTCGATGTACTGTTGGATGGTGTTCGCGCGGATATAATGGCGGATGTAGTCGGTCTCTTCCGGGTAGCTGTTGTCGTTGATGTGCTCGGAAGCCTCGCGGTGGATTTGTTCCTCGAAGATGGATTTCAGGATGACTGCCCCTGCTCCGTTGGCAGCCATTTCTTCCAATTTGCTGATGTCGGCAGTCAGTCCGCAACTTCCTGCAATAATCGGGCTCGGCAATTCCAGCCCGGCAAATTTTGTTTTTAAGTCAACCATGGTCTTTTTATTTAAATTGTTTCTAATTCGTTTGTTTGTACACCCGTTCGCCAAAAATGGCAGTGCCTACCCGCACGAGGGTGCTGCCCTCCTCGATGGCTATGTCGTAGTCGCCGGACATGCCCATCGACAATTCGCGGAAACTCTCGTTGCCGGCAAAGTATTTCTCTTTGAGGCGGAGGAAAATGTCGTGCAAGTGGCGAAATTCGCGGCGGATTTGCCCGCGGTCGTCCGTGAAGGTGGCTATCCCCATCACGCCCACAAGGCGCACGTGCTCCAACGCACGGTAGGCATCGCTCCGGAGCAATTCCTCAGCTTCCGCCTCGGTCATGCCGGATTTGGTCGCTTCCTCCGCAATGTGGAATTCCAACAGGCAGTCGATGACACGCCCGTACTTGGCTGCCTCTTTGTCGATTTTCTGGAGCAGCCGCAGGCTGTCGACGGAATGAATCATCGCGACGAAGGGGGCAATGTATTTCACGTTCTTTTCCTGCAATTGCCCAATGAGATGCCATTGGATATCGTCGGGGAGCAC
Organism: uncultured Odoribacter sp.; assembly: GCA_944321145.1. GTDB lineage: Bacteria > Bacteroidota > Bacteroidia > Bacteroidales > Marinifilaceae > Odoribacter. The sequence goes on from CALUKF010000066.1 coordinate 14,023, forward strand.
TTGGTGCTTTGCCGCCATTTCCTGCGGGCGGTTTTCGCCAAAGATGCGTTGCCCGCCAGCGTATGCCTCCTCGATGTATTCCGCCGGCTTGGTTTTAGAGACTGCCACGAGGCGCACGCCTGCCGGCAAAGTGCTCACAATATGCTCAATATTTTCACAAATGCTCATCATCAAATGATTTTTGA
>CALUKF010000067.1 GCA_944321145.1 uncultured Odoribacter sp.
CTTAATCCATTCGGGGAAGCTGTGACTTCCCCTTTATTTTTTGTATTGCTGAAAGACCCTTTTGAAATACTTATCACTGCCCTCCGCCATTGCCGCTACGCTCCAATGGCGGAGGCGGTGATTGCACTTCTATATTGAATCTATATAAAATTATTCTTGCGCATGAAAATGGCTTGGAAGTGAATAAACAAATCTATAACGTAATCTCTGCTTGACAAATAAAATCTCCCTGTTTTTATAGTCTACTAAATTTCCAATCATCGATAACATCAATATTTCAGCCAACATTTCTATACTTAAAAATTCTCCCCTGAAAAACGACAAAATTATTCAGGGGAGAATTATCACGTGCAAAAATCACAAACTAATTTTACATGCGTTCTCTATATACTATATCCACAGGTTTTGTGAAACCTGTATAAGCCTTATGTAACAAAACATTATCATCCATACGCTCATCAATATCAAAGAAACGTACAATACCTCCATTTTCACTATTACTATCTGAACCAACGATTAGGCGATATTCAATATTTTCCCACCCCTCTTCTTGAGTATAAGAGCCATAGTAACCATATTGCAAAGGATTAAATTTCAAAAAAGTTATCTCTTCTCCTGCAAATGAAATCATATCACCATTTTCATCTATTGGATCAAGTTTGCGAGCTTCTTTTGATACCATGTCAAACTGATAAATTGTATTATCTACTACATAAAACAAAAAGTAATAGTAAGGATGCACAGCAAACAATCGAGCACGCTCAATATCCGGATCCTCAATCTGATAATAATAATTAGGCAATTGAACAAATGAGTTGTAGGTCAAGGAACCAATTCCATATAACCATATTTTATCATTTGCATCTCGCAGCAAAATGAAAGAACTGGAAGAATTTTGGCGCCCATTAGCAGCAAATACAAAATCCATTCCTGTTTCCATTGACCAAATCTCATTACCAACCACAGGCACACGACAAGAAGTACCTGTAAAATCCAAATTGAGTTGAACAAAACGTTTGTTATCTGTATCATACAAAATAACAGGAGGGTCTGCCTGATAAATAATATCCTCCCCACTAGTTATTACAAAAGGAGCAACTTTAAATGTTCCACTTTCCCCTTGAACATTATTCCTTGGTAATTCAAATATATAACCAGAACTTGCATTTTTACAGTATACTTCCGTTGTAGTCACTAATACAATTTGCGTTTCCCAATTATAAGAAACGGGAACAATTGCAGTAGGAATAAATGGTTCTGGAATCTTTCCCATTTCATATTTCAAATCAAAAGCTTCTTCCCAAGTCAAATATTCAGGATCCAAATAACAACTACCTGTTTCAGTAATAAGAACTATTCTCTCACCCGTTGCCGAACCATAAGGGTTATTTACATTACACAAAATTTTTAGAGGACCTTGCTTATTGGGCATATCAAAATCTTTCAACAGATCCCTAACCATAAATTCCTCTTTACCAGCTTTGGCTATCATGTCTAACCGAGCATTACCTTCTTCATCACATAAAACAAGCCAACCGGTTGTTGTAGCTGTTATGACATTCAAATCAAAATGATTACGCCACGTTACTCCTGTAGATTTATCTAATACATTCAAATAGACATAATAATTTCCTAAAGGCAAATCAATAAAATAATTCAAATCTTTTTCTTGTCCTATTTCAAATTGAAACTTTCCGTCTATTTTTCCGTTCTTAAGTACTGCGAGCCAAGTATATTCATAATCATGTCCTTTTTCCAAAGTACTCTCGAGCAATGGAGTTACTTTCAACGTATCCACATTTTTAAACTTCGTAACCAAAGTATCCGGCATTCCAACAATCGAGATTTCATTTATCTCTTCATAATCATAATTCCCTTTATCTGCATAGCAAGACCAAAACAATCCAACTATCGCAATTATTATAAAATATCTTCTCATAATAAACATTTTTTATTAGGCATAAGGTCCCATTGTCATTTCAGTTACACCATCTTCTTCATAGATTGTTCGTCCAGCAGACTTTTCTTCTGACAAATATTGCTTCATATATCGAGCTATATAAGAACTTCGATATGCCATATATTCATAATCTAAAAACTTCTCACGCTCAATTCCCATTACATCACAAATTAATTTAAATTTTTGGGCGGTAAAATCTCCAAATAAATAAGGATTCCATTGAGAAGGAGCCTGATCCATAAATTCTGAAAATATCAACGTAAATTTCAAACGAGGAGATTCTATCCAAGTAATAGAATCATTTGAACCAATCTCATAATGAGTCGTAAAATTATCATTAGCAAATAGCTCCATATCTATTACTCTCTCCTCTGTAAGCAACGCAGTGGTACGAATCATAGTCACAGGCACAACGACAGAAACCTCCCCAGCTTTAACGACATAAGTATCTTCGAACGGCTCAAAATCCACTCCTTCTTTAGCATTCTTTGATGTAAAGCGAATATCTACTTCGCGATCATAATCTACCACTTGTCCAATTACTTTCAAATGGACTTCCTGTACATAGCGATCATATTTACTATCAATATAGGTAAAAGAAAAATGAGACGTATCGCTTACTTCATTAAAATAAATAGCGTCTTCACCACTATAAATTTCATATTCCGAATTACAAGCTTCAATAGCCAACAGGAATAAAACTAATATACAATAATATGTCTTTTTCATAATATCTTGATTAACGAAAATCTGTTTCACTTAATGGCAAAGGAACAACATATTTAGTCGCATCCATTTCAATATCCTCACCTGCAGTATAAGAATAAAGAGATGGCACATTTTTCCGTTTATAGTAAAAGAATAATTGCCCTTCTCCCCAAAATTCTCTTTTGTATTCCTCAGCAATTGTTTCAGACAAGCGGTTTCCATCTTCCAACTCTGTCAAACCACGATTGTAAAGCACTGTATTTAAAGCTGCCAATGCTTCTCTTTCATCCGTTGCTGTTTCAGCAATAATGTAAAACATCTCACTTATACGTATAAGAGGGACCAAATGCGTCATCGGACTATCTGTATCTACATTTTCATATTTATGAAAACATTTATAGTCCCGAGAAGTTGCGCTTAACCAAATCGGATTATAACGGTAATCTTTATCACGCTCTTGAACAAAAAAACCATCCAAATTATCCTTAGGGGCATATACCGCAGCAGGATCTAATTCTGGACTAAAATACTTCGTAAAAATATCTTCACGAGAATTATTATAAGTGGAAAACAACAATTCTGAGGAAAAAATCCGATCTGGAGCCTTCGTACCCCCCATAATTTCCTGATAAGGAGTCCAAGGAAACCATTGTTCCTGAACAGCTACTACTGCCTTAGCTTCCTTATAAGCCTCTTCTGTATTACCCGCATACAAATAAACTCTTGCTTTCAACGCTTTTACAGCATAATAGTTCAATCGTTGCGTTCGGAAAGTATCATAATTCAACCCATCTTCAGAATCTGAATTTTGAGGACCAAACTCAATAATAGGATCCACATTCTTCAATAAATGCTCAGCCTCATCCAAATCCGCAAGAATCTTCTCTACAACCTCATTGGCAGGAAGCAAAGAAGTAGCAGAAATAGAGTACTTCACGTTATAAGGTATAGATTCATCAGAAAAATTAGTCGCATATATCGGACCAAATAAACGCAAAAGGTCAAAATGCAAGAAAGCCCGCAAAGCCTTAGTCTCTCCAATAATCAAATCTCTTGTATCGCCAATCAATATATCCTGTTTTTTATCCGCATATTCCAATAGTTTATTACAATTAGCTATTAACGAATACGCCTTTTCCCATACCCCTTCAAACTTGTTTTTGGCATAATCTGTTGTATAATTATATGTACACAATCTACTGATATCAGAAGTATTATCTGAAAAATCATACCTCTGCGCCAATACCTCAACACCGTCAACCAGCAAATCGCCACCATACAGCGAGCCACTGCTTAACTCAACGTAAATACCATTCAATGCAGTCCGAAATCCCTGCACATCACTAAATAATTGCTCATCTGTCACTCGATCTTCTGGCTGCACGTCCAGCCAAGACTCACACCCAAAGGAGCCGAACAAAATGCAGATTAAAATTCCAAATACCAAACTTTTCAAATTCATAAATCTTTCATTTTAAAACATTGCAGATAATGAGAAAGAGAACGAACGGGCAAAAGGATACTCGATCCCCCTTTCTTCTGTTATTGAAGATATGCGAAACAAATCTGTCGTATTAGCTTGTAAACGCAAAGATTGAAGCCCCAACTTCTGTATAGCTTGTGAATCAAAGTCATACCCAACAGAAATAGATTCAGCCTTAATATAATTTTCTCTCAACACAAAACGTGAAGATATCGGTGTAGTCTCAGTCAATGAGATAGCCTTAAATTTTGCCTGATCGCCTGGTTTTTGCCAACGGTCATACAAAGCTCTTTTGTCCTGATTATATTTCAAGCCCTCTCGTGAAATATTTTCTACTTTATTATAAGTCGCTTCTGTAAAAACGTCTGCCCCAAAACTATATCTGAAATACACAGAGAAAGAAAACCCTTTATAATACAATACACTACCCAGTACTCCTTCTAATTTAGGCTCCGTATCGCCAACTATCACCTCATCTTCTGTATCATACTCAAAAGTGTAAGTTCCTTCTTTTGTTAAAAAGACCTCACGCCCATCCGATGGGTTAATTCCCAAAGAGCGTACCGCCCAAAGTGATGTAGGACTTCCGCCATCATAATAACGAACAAGACTTGTATTCTCATTTTCCTTATTAAATTGGTCTAACTTATTTCCTATATTCTGATATTCAGATTTCTGATGCTTAAAATTCACACTTAATGTCCAATTAATACCCTCCTCTGGGCGATAAAGCGGCGAATACTTCACTGTTCCGCTTACCCCTTGAGTGCGCTGCCCACCAATATTAGTCATGACTTCTGTTACACCTACAGATGAAGGGACGGAAATGGAAGCAAGCAAGGGATCTGTTTCCTTGTCATAATAATCAAAATTTACATTAAACCGATTATTCCACATTGTCAAATCAAAACCGACATTCCTGTCCATGGTCTTTTGCCATTCCAAATCAGGATTTCCAAAATTAGACACAATCATACTTGCCCCAAAAGCATGTTGATTCCAATTATTAAAAACATAAGTTGTATAGGACTGATAAGATGAAAAATTCTGATTTCCTGGATTACCAATAGACGCCCGCAACTTCAAACGGTCGAGTACTTCTACATTTTCAAAAAATACTTCATTATGAATATTCCATGCCAAACCTACCGCCCAAGTTGCCGTATAACGTTTATTGCTTCCAAACACCGAAGCTCCATCCATACGAATATTAGCATCCAGCAAATAACGGTTATCAAAAACATAACCGCCATTAAAATAAAAACTATTGGAACGGGAAACTGTTTTGGTATAAGTCGGTTTTTCACCTTCCGCATAACCTGTAGAGAATGACGGACGGGTAAAATCTCCTATAGGGAAGCCTACTGAATTATTTGTTTCTGAAGTTGACTCATCAGAACGCATTCTAGCCCCCAATACCGCATTCACCTGATGTTTATCGTGGAATACTTTACCAAAACTCAACGTTAAGTCACCATCGTAATAAAAATCCTTACCTACGCCACTTGTATAGCTCCCTTTTTTATCAAAAGATACATTATCATAAGTAGGATCATTAGGAGACACAAAATCATCTGATTTTGTAGTGGTTAATCCAATTGCAAAACGTCCTCTCAATACCAATTCTGGAAAAATGCGGAATTCAGCATTCAATTTATTATCAAATTGCGACTTGTCACTTGTTTTAAAACTATTCAATGAAGCATTATATAAAGGATTCTCCACCCCGTAACGCCCAGAATAAGTATCCATATCTACCAAATAACGCTCCACTTCACCGGTTCCTGCATCTTTACGATAATAAGGATTAGCCTTAGCAAATTCCGCAAAGGAAACAATCGGATCTTCTTGCTTATAGAAATTATAATACATCTTATTCCCCAACAGCAGCTTCCCCTTCCGATAAGTCAAATCAAAATTAGCACCTGCCAATTCATTCCACGATTGTTCCATCACCCCATTTGTTCGATTATAAGTGAAGCCCAAACCATAACGGATAGCGTCATCGCCCCCTTCCGCATACAGATTATGTTTATGGGTAATGGCAGTTCTGACAGGTTCAGAAAGCCAATAGGTATCAACTCCTCTGGCAACCTCTGCTTTGTTCAAATTGTACAAGCTATCTAAAAACAAGTATTCATCACTATCCCCCAATTCCGAAATATACCTACCCGCTTTTTGCTCAAACTCCAACTTCTCTGCAGCATTCATCAAATTATAATCTGTCAAGTCTGGAATAGAAACAAACACATTTCCACTATAGGTCACACGAAATTTTCCTGGCTCAGGCTTCTTTGTTTCAATTACAACTACACCATTGGCAGCTTTCGAACCATAAATAGCCGTTGAAGCAGCATCCTTTAATATAGTGACAGAAGCTACCCTGTCCATATTCAAATCCACTACGGTTTTTAAATCGGTTTCAAAACCATCCAATATAAATAACGGCTGATTAGGATCTGTTCCAAATTCCTCCCTTAAACCAATAACACTACTTTTACCTCGAATTTCAATATCTGGCAATCTATTAGGGTCTGACCCAAATTCCCTACTCTCTATAATAGTAAAAGATGGATCCAACGTTTTCAAACTTTGCAAAAATCTTTTCAACAAACACTACACCGGATTAGTCGTATATGCCACCCAATTTACGAAAGACTCCGATGCGGCAGAAGATATTGTCTGCGACGTCTTCACCGCCGTGTGGGAAAACTTCGCGAACCTCCAAATGGAGAATATGAAAACCTACCTCTTCTCTGCCGTCCGCAACCGAGCCCTGAACTACCTTGCGCAACTCAAAATCCGCAACCAATACCAGGAAGAAATCCTGCGCAAAGGCGAACCCTCCGGCATCCTCACGTGGGAATACTATGTAGAAGACGAACTGCGCGAAGCCATCGACAAAGCCATTACCACCCTCCCGCCCCAATGCCGCAGAGTATTCACCAAAAGCCGCTTCGAAAACAAAAACGTCAACGAAATCGCCGAAGAACTCCAAATTTCTCCCCGCACCGTGGAAAAACACATCGAAGTCGCCCTTCAAAAACTCCGCACGGAACTGAAAGACTACCTCCCCACCGCCACCGTGATTTGGCTCCTGAACCTCTAAATTCAACCCCATTTCAACACCCCATCTAACTAACACCCTATCAATAACATACCGCGAGCATCTCCATTTCATCTTCGTTTCAATTCCATTTCACGAGCATTCCTTAATGAAGATGATATGAAAATGATTCAAAATCACTATCTTGTCATCCCTTTCATATTATTTGGATGACAAGGATTTAACAGTGTGAAAACCTTGACAGGCTAAACTGCCAAGAAAGCATTTAAACGGAAATCTCGCCTTTGATATGGGGATGGGGATTATAACCCTCCAGTTCAAAATCTTCGTAACGGAAACCGAAAATGTCCTTCACCTCGGGATTGATGTGCATTCGGGGCAGGGGGCGAGGCTCGCGTGTCAATTGCAACTTGACCTGCTCGACGTGGTTCAAGTAAATATGCACATCACCAAAGGTATGTACAAATTCCCCCGGCTGCAAACCACACACCTGCGCCATCATCATGGTCAGCAAGGCATAAGAGGCAATGTTGAAAGGCACGCCCAAAAACGTATCCGCACTCCGCTGGTACAGCTGGCAGGACAATTTCCCATCAACCACATAGAATTGGAACAAAGCGTGGCAAGGCGCCAACGCCATATTTTCAATGTCACCGGCATTCCACGCGCTCACAATCAGACGGCGGGAGTCGGGCGTATGCCGGATATCATGCACCACTTGCGCAATCTGGTCTAAATGCGTGCCGTCCGGACGAGGCCAGGAACGCCATTGATAACCGTATATGTGTCCCAAATCGCCGTTCTCGTCCGCCCATTCATTCCAAATCCGCACCCCGTGGTCTTGCAGGTATTTGACATTGGTATCCCCCTGCAGGAACCAAAGCAATTCATAGATAATGGATTTCAAATGCAATTTCTTTGTAGTCAGCAAAGGGAAACCGGCTTGCAAATCAAAACGCATCTGATGCCCGAAAATACTGAGCGTCCCGGTCCCCGTGCGGTCGGTTTTCTGCGCCCCTTCCTTCAATATCCTATCCAATAAATCCAAATATTGTTTCATACCTGTCTGTTGTTAAAATGGAGTGCAAACTTAAGAAATTTCCGGCGTAATTTCCCATCGTTTCCTCAGCAATTCTATTTTTGCAACTATTTCTTCCGAATCAACATCAACCCGTGCCGGATGGGAAAGAGTAAATTCTCCACACGGGGGTCGGCTTGCACAAGGTCGTTGAATGCCAAGATGCCGCGGGTCTGAGGGTCTTGCTGACGGCAGTCTGCCACTTTGCCATCCCACAGCACATCGTCTGCCACAATCAAGCCGCCGGGACGCACCTTATCGAATACCAGGCGGTAATAGTCGGCATATTGCCGCTTGTCGGCATCGATAAACACTAAATCAAATACCTCATCCAATTCCGGAATCACCTGGCAGGCATCTCCGATATGAAAAACAATCCGCTCCTCCATCCCGCTCTGCCGGATATATTCGCGCGTAAAGTCCTCCAATTCATCATTCACATCCACCGTGTGTACCACTCCTCCGTCTTCCAAGCCCATCGCCATGGAAATGGCAGCATACCCCGTATAGGTACCTATCTCCAAAACTCGCCGCGCCCCCACAAGGCGACATAACATCTTCAAGAACTGCCCTTGCAAGTTGCCCGACAGCATTCTCGGTCGCAGCATTTGCTGGTGGGTTGCCCGCACCAATGCCTTCAGCACCTCCGGTTCCGCTTCCGTATGCTGCTCGATGTAAGACTCTAATTCTGCATTGATTTCCATATTACCTTACTCATAAATTAAAACCGACTGCCTGTCCTCGGCAAATATCTCCCGGGCAACTTCCAGCAACAAGTCAGAAGTCATCTCTTCCACCTCAGCGCAAATGTCATCGAGTTCATCCACTTTCCCGTATACCAAAAAACTCTTGCCAATGGAAAGCACCAGGTTCTCATAATTCTCCGAAGACAATACCAGTTGCCCGACCATCTGCCGCTTGGCTTTCTGCAATTGCCGTGCCCCCAATGGCTTCTCGCACAATTCCCGCATTTCCCGCCGGCACAATTGCAGGCAACGGGCAAAATCCACTTTATCGCAACCGAAATACACCGTGAACACCCCCGTGTCGGAATAAGGTGTATAGGCAGCCTCGATATTATAAGCCAACCCGTGCTTCTCGCGGATATTCAAATTCAGGCGGGAATTCATGCCCGTCCCACCCAACACGTTTACCAACAACGACAGGGGCAAACGCTTATCCTCCATATAGCCGTACGCCACATTGCCCAACACACAATGGCATTGGTAAGTGTCCATTGCCGTTTTCCGGGTCGACGGGACATAAATATCCGGCTTCATCCGCACAAGCGGCTCCGTTCCCATCGGAATGTCGCCAAAATAGCGTTCAGCCAGACGTACCAATTTGTTAAAAGAAATATCGCCGATAGAACTGATAACCATTCGCTCCGGCGTATAATAACGCTTCACGAAAGCGCACACTTGCTCCCGCGTCACGCGCTGCACCGCTTGCTCGCTCCCCAAAATATTGCTCCCGATGGAATAGCCTTGATAAATCAGCCCCTCAAAATCGTCAAAAATCAACTCGCCGGGATTGTCTTTGTAAGAATTGATTTCATCCAACACCACCTCCTTTTCTTTCCTGATTTCCTTTTCCGGAAAGACCGAATGGAAGACAATATCCGCCAACAACTCCAAAGTCCTTTCGTAATCCTCTGCCAAAAAAGAAGCATAAATGCACGTATCCTCTTTCGTCGTATAAGCGTTCAATTCACCCCCGACGTCCTCCATGCGGCTCAATACGTGATAAGTCTTCCGCTTCTCCGTCCCTTTAAAAATGACATGCTCGATAAAATGGGCAATCCCCTGCTCCCCCACCGCCTCGTCCCGGCTTCCCACACCAATAATCAAACCGCACCATGCCGCCCTGCCTGTTATCGGCTGATGGATGATTTTCAACCCGTTCTTTAAAATGCAAGTCTCGTACATAATTTATATAAAAAGAACTGTGTCATTTTGACACAGCCCCTTCTCCTTTATAATTGTTGCTATACAATTTACTTCTGGAACAACTTTTCAAAATCTGCCATTGAAATCTCTTGCTCCTCCAGCTTCATGTTCTCGCGAATGACATTGAACACTTTGTCCTCCTGAGCACGTTCATAAAGATGCTGGCGCTGCTTGTTGTCCTCCAACAGCTTGGCAGCAAAGCCATCCAATTGCTCGTCCGTCAGCCCATACAGCCCGTACTGTTGCAGCTGGGCGGCAGCGATTTGCCTGCCTTCCTTCTTCATATCCTCTTCCTCCACCTTTACCTGATACTCACGCACAATGGCAGACTTCACCAATTGCCACTTGAACTCGCCACGATACCCCTCAAAATCCTTCTCTACTTCTTCCGGCGTCATGCCCTCGTTCACAGCCACAATCCAACGCTTCAAGAAAGCCTCCGGCAGGGCAACATCCTCATTCTTTTTCACCATCTTCTCCTTAGCGTCGATGGTAAAGCGGTATTCCGAATGTCCCTTCAACTGGTTCTCCAGTTCTGCCTTTACCCGTGCACGGAAATCAGCCACATCCTTCACCACGTCCTTGCCATAAAGCTTCGTAAACAATTCCTCGTTCACCTCAGCATCGACATAACGCTTGATTTCCTTAATAATAAAGCAATAGTTCTCTCCGGCATGCTCAGCCTCCTCTTTGCTTACACCCAAAAGGGCTGCATAATCCGTCTTATTCGGGTACGCCTTGGCTGCATTGAATTTCACTTCCTCGCCCGCTTTCTTGCCCATAAAAGCCTTGACAGCCTCTTCATCTTTCATATAATGGAGCGACATGGACGCATCCTCATTCCGAATACCGCCTTCCTTAGCTTCGCCGTTTTCGTCCAACTCAATCAGTTCCCCTTTCAGGTACTCGCCACCTTCAATCACATCCACCTCCACCAAGCTGCCATTATTCTTGCAAATTGCCTCCACCTGCTTGTCCACCATCTCGTCGTCCACCTTTATTCTATAATAAGGAAGTTTCTCCCGTTTGCTCATCTTGACATTCACTTCAGGCGACAAAGCGATATCATACAAGAACTCGAAACGCTCGTCCTCCAGATTCAAAGGTTTCTGCTCCGTCTCGTTCGGCAGCGGCTCACCCAAAATATGCAAATCATTGTCTTTGATGTAATTGTTCAACGCCTCGCCCAGCAACTTGTTGATTTCATCCAAGAGCAGGCTCTGCCCGTACATTTTCTTCACTAATCCCATCGGAGTCTTTCCGGGGCGGAAACCTTTCACGACCACCTTCTTCTGATAGTCCTTCAATGCTTTCTCTACGCGCTCTGCGTAATCCTCTTTCCCTAACTCAATTTTAAGGGTTGCATTCAGATTGTCAACCTGATTTTTTGTTATATTCATGCCAAATTATTTGATAATTATTTCAACTTTAATCGGAAAAAGCCACCTCGGCAAAGGCGGCTTCCCTACACGTGTACGGGCGAAGGGACTCGAACCCCCAAGTCTCGCGACACCAGATCCTAAGTCTGGCGTGTCTACCAATTCCACCACGCCCGCAGCTCAGTTCGACGCCGCAAAAATAATATTAAAATACAAATACTCAAATCATAAAACAGAAAATATTTTCATTTTTCCCTTTTTACCCCTGAAAAAGGCTGCCAACTTGCACTATTTTTCTTACCTTTACCGCCACAAAGCAGCATGAAACCTTATTGGATATGATTGAAGTCAGAAACATCCGGAAAAGCTATGGCAACCTTCAGGTCTTGAAAGGCATCGACCTGACGGTCAAAGAAAAAGAAATCGTCACCATCGTCGGTGCCAGCGGCGCGGGGAAAAGCACCCTCCTGCATCTCCTCGGCACGCTCGACCGACCCGATAGCGGCGAAATCTGGTACAACCGCGAAAACATCGCCCTCTACCCGCCCGACCGCCTCGCCACTTTCCGCAACCGGAACATCGGCTTCGTTTTCCAATTCCACCATCTTCTGCCGGAATTCACCGCCCTCGAAAATGTATGCATCCCTGCCTGGCTCAAAGGCGACAGCCGCAAAGAAGCCGAGCGTAAAGCCCGCGCCCTGCTTGACCTCCTAGGACTCCAAACCCGCACCCGCCACAAACCCGCCGAACTCTCCGGAGGCGAACAACAACGGGTCTCCGTCGCCCGCGCCCTCATCAACTCCCCGCAAGTCGTCCTTGCCGACGAACCCTCCGGCAACCTAGACACCCACACCCGCACGGAACTCCACCGACTGTTCTTCCGCCTCCGCGACGAACTCGGGCAAACTTTCGTCATCGTCACCCACGACACAGAACTAGCCTCCCTTTCCGACCGCACCATCACCCTCTCCGACGGCAAAATCGTATAATTCCCACCAGCCCCCGAAATAACAGTTTAACCTGCTGAAAAATAATTCACGCAGAAACTGTTGGACAATAAAAAGTTTTTCTGTATTTTTGTCGCTCATTTTGGAGAGGCGTAGGCTCGAAACTGTGTGGCTGAACCTTAGCCAATTGCCATACAGGCTGTTTTGCGGAGTGGATTTTCATTTACCCGATTCGCGTTTTTCCACGACAGCGAGGCAGCAGGGGCACGGCTCCAAAAGACAAACAGATGTTTAATTAAAAACTTAAAAGAAGTGGATCAAGTAAGTTACAAAACAACCTATGTCAACAAAGCCACTGCACAAAAAGAGTGGGTTTTGATTGACGCAGAAAACCAAGTTTTGGGACGCCTTGCCGCCAAAGTTGCGAAATTATTGCGCGGCAAATACAAACCGTCCTTTACTCCGTTCTCTGATTGCGGTGACAATGTCATCATCATCAATGCAGAGAAAATTGTCTTAACCGGAAACAAGTTGACCGACAAAGTGTACACCCGTTACACCGGATACCCCGGAGGACAACGCCACACAACGCCGGCAGCCGTGTTGAAAGCACATCCGGAAAGAGTCATCGAACATGCCGTTCGCGGAATGCTTCCTAAAAACCGTCTGGGAAGAGCGGTTCTGAAAAACCTTTATCTTTACGCAGGGACAGAGCACAAGCATGAGGCTCAACAACCCAAAGTAATTGACTTAAACTCTTTAAAATAACAGATTATGGAAGTAGTTAACGCAGTCGGAAGAAGAAAAGCGGCCGTTGCCCGCGTTTATGTAAGCGAAGGCAAAGGAAATATTACCATCAACAAAAGACCGTTGGAAGAATATTTCAGTCTCCCTACGCTTCAATACATTGTGAAACAACCCCTCGAACTGTTAGGCGTAACGGGTCAATATGACATCAAAGCCAACCTCGACGGCGGCGGTTTCAAAGGACAAGCAGAAGCATTGCGTCTCGGCATCGCCCGTGCATTGGTTCTTATCAATGCAGAGGACAAACCACAACTGAGAGCCGCCGGGTTCATGACCCGCGACCCGCGCGAAGTGGAACGTAAAAAACCGGGACGTCCGAAAGCACGTAAGAGATTCCAGTTCTCTAAACGTTAAACTCAGTTTAGT
>CALUKF010000068.1 GCA_944321145.1 uncultured Odoribacter sp.
ATGCTCGCCCAGCAAGCCATACTCCTCTGCCTGGCGGATAGCAATCCGCAGCCGCTCAATGGCAAGGGGATACTCCGCACGGATATACACCAGCCCCTTGTTCGCCCCGATGCTGTAGCCGCAAATCGCCATCGCCTCGATAATCGAGTGCGGGTCGCCCTCCATGATGGAGCGGTCCATAAACGCGCCGGGGTCGCCCTCGTCGGCATTGCAGACCACATACTTCTGCTCATTCTGGTAACCGCGGGCAAACTGCCACTTCAGCCCTGTGGGGAAACCGCCGCCGCCACGCCCGCGCAAGCCGCTGCGCTTGATTTCGTCAATCACCTCCTCCGGCGTCATCTCCGTCAGGCACTTCGCCAAGGCGGCATAACCGTCGCGCCCGATATACTCCTCGATATTCTCCGGGTTGATGAAACCGCAGTTGCGCAAAGCAATACGCAATTGCTTCTTATAGAACTCCATGTGCTTCGAGTCGCTCACAGCAGCCTTCCGCTCCGGGTCTTTATACAGGAGGCGTTCAATTTTCCGCCCCTTGATGATATGCTCGTCAATGATTTCAGCCGCGTCCTCCGGCTTCACCTGCACGTAAAACGTGTTGTCCGGCATGATTTTCACAATCGGTCCCTTCTCGCAGAATCCGAAACAGCCCGTGGCAATGACCTGTACTTCCTGGTCTAAATCCCGCTCCTTCAGGCACTCCTCCAGCTGGTAAATGATATTTTTGCTGGCAGATGCCCGGCAGCCCGTGCCGCCGCAGACGAGAATGTGCATTTTATAACTCATAGAATCAGTTCAGTTTTATTGATTAATACTTTCTATCTGTTTATATCGATTGATAGTTGGCAGGGATGATTCCCTCCACCAGCTCATCGTTCTTCAAATACTTCTGTATGATTTCCTCGGCTTTCGCGCAATTGACATGCCCGAAGACAATCGGCTCCTTCCCCGGCTTCGTGATTTCCACCGTCGGCTCCGCATAACAATAGCCCATGCAGCCCGTCTGCGTCACCACAGCGTCAATGCCGTTCTCCTCCAGATGGTCTAAGAAATAAGCCATCGTCGCCTTGCTCCCTGCGGCAATGCCGCACGTCGCCATCGCCACCTTGATTTGGATGCGGCTCTCCGGATGCTCGCTCTTCTCCCGGAGCTCGATTTTCGCCTGAACGTTGTCCTTGATTTTCTTTAAGTCTGCCAATGATTTAATCTTTTCCATAAATAGTCGATTAATGGGTTTAAATATTTATAGTGCTCTCAAATTCTCACGTATCATCTCACGGATGCCCGCGATGATTTCAGGGTAGTCGATGGGCACGCCCTCCAACATCTCACACACCTCCTGCGTGTCGAGCGAATAGGCGCCCCTGTCCGTCTCGTGGCGGTACACAAAGCGGATGCCGGGATTCGCCCCAATAAGCAGGCTCATCGTCTCCGCCATGTCCCCCAGCGGAGGGCGGTCGAGGTGGTCGTACTCAAAAGTAGCCGTCAGCGTCGTCCCCTCTCCGGGAGCGGAAACGATGTCCAGCCGTCCCCCCGTGCGCTCCGCATTCTGCTGCAGGAGAGGAATGCCCAGCCCCACTTTCCGCACCGTCCGGCTCGTGAAAAACGGGTCTCTCACCCTCGCCACCGTCTCCGCCGACATCCCGCAACCGTTGTCCCTGATTCGTATCGTAAGCCTATTATCCTCCTGGCTTTCCGCCACATACACCTCTATCTCTCCGGCACAAGCCCGAATGGAATTCTGGACAATGTCCATGATATGGGAAGCCAAATCTTTCATACAATCGCTTACAATTACTATTCTATCTTTCCGCTCTGGTTTGAATTTATAATTTATCCGCCAAATATACTTCTATTCTTTAAAATTCCAACGATTGCAACAAAGAAATTATCAAATTATTTTTCAACACGCCAACCGATGCCGCCTTCCGCCCCGATTTCCGCCGCTTGCGCCGCCCCCTCCTTCCGCCCTTCTCCGCCCCCATTCCCCGGCAAAAGCCTCCCCATCTCCTCCAAAAAGCCCTTCAAAACCTCTCCATCCCCTATTTACCTGCCCGAGCAGGTAAGTTTCAGGTAAGTTACAGGTCAATTGCAGGTGAGTAATCGTTTGCATAAAGCGGAATCACCAGTCCCACAGCAAAATACAGACGACGCCCGGCACTCTTGTACTTTTGCGGAATTTCATATAACTTTGTGACAGTTTCACGAACACAAAAAGCAGCAGCAATGGCAACGAAAAAAATACCCTACGGCATCAGCGACTTCCAAGCGGTCTCCCTCGACAATTTCTATTATGTAGACAAGACGCGCTTCATCAAGGAAATCGAAGAATCCCCCCGATTCCTCTTCCTCATCCGCCCGAGGCGGTTCGGGAAATCGCTTTGGCTGAACATGTTAAAGATGTATTACGACATCAATGCGCGGGAGCAGTTCGATGCGCTGTTCGGGCAATATTATATCGGCAAGCACCCAACGCCGGAGCATAATTCCTACCTGATACTGAGTTTCAACTTCGCCCAGGTGAACCCCGACCCGGAGGTACTGCTTCAGTCGTTTGAGGAGCATACGGCATTGTGCTTTAAGGATTTTAATGAAAAGTATTCCCATTTGTTGGGGGAAGATTATTTAAAGGGGTATGCGCAAACGGTGAATGCCGAGAATCGTTTGGAATACATCGCCTTGTGTTGCAAGCAAAGGAATTTGCCCGTATACCTGATTATTGACGAGTACGACAACTTTACCAACGTGGTGCTCTCGCGCTACGGGCACAGCCGCTACCATGACCTGACGCACGGGGCGGGATTTTTCCGCTTCTTCTTCAATAAAATCAAAGGGGCGACGACGGATTCCGGGGCGTCCTTCAAACGGATGTTCATCAGCGGGGTGTCGCCTGTGACATTGGATGATGTGACGAGCGGCTTCAACATTGCCTCAATGATTACGCTTGACCCGCGCTTCAACGAAGTGCTGGGATTCACGGAAGGGGAGGTACGCGAGATGCTGGAATATTATAAGGCGGAAGGCAAATGGGATGGCAATACGGAGGAAATCCTGGATGTCATGCGGAAGTGGTATGACAACTATTGCTTTTCTGAAGAATGTACGGACGTGAAGATGTACAATCCGGACATGGTGCTTTATTTTATGAATTACCTGACAGCAAACAGGATGGCACCCAAAACGCTTGTAGACAATAACGTCAAGACGGATTATAAAAAGCTGAAATACCTTGTCCTTTTAGACAAGCACCTGAACGGCAACTTCTCGCGCATCAAGCAAATCGCCGAAGATGGGGAAATCAAAGCAAATATCGAAACCGCTTTCCCGGCAGAAAACCTGATAGAGCCGGACAATTTCATCTCGTTGCTGTTCTATTTCGGCATCCTGACCATCGACCGAATGGAGCGGGGCAAACCGGTGCTGCGGGTGCCGAACCTGACGATACGCCAGGTGTTGTTCTCGTATATCGAGCAGGGATACCGCGATGCCGAGGTATTCAGAATGAAAACCATGCAGCTGGACGACCTGATGTCGGGCATGGCATACGACGGGGACTGGCGTCCGGTGTTCGAGTACTTTGCCGAGGAGGTGCGCAACCAGACAAGCATCCGCGACTACATCGAGGGAGAGAAAGCCATCCAGACGCTGCACCTCGTGTACATGAACTTGACGAACTATTTCGTGATTTTCCCGGAGCAGGAGATGAACAAGGGCTTCAGCGACCTGTGGATGTCGCCCAATTTCCTGAACCATCCGGAAATGCAGTACTGCTACGTGGTGGAGTTCAAGTACCTGAAGCACGAGGCAACGGATGCTGAGGTCGAGGCAAAACTGGAGGAAGCCCGGGAGCAATTGAAGTTGTATGCCGGCGATGCGAAGCATGAGCAGGCAAAAGGGCACACGACCTTGCGCCGCATTGCCGTGGTGTACCGCGCATGGGAAATGGCAGCACTGGAAGAAGTTTAAAGTTGCAGAATCATTATGTTGAAACACGTCATAGCATTGCTCCTGTTTTTGCTGCCCGGCGTCTGCGGATGGGCGCAGTTTGTGAACTTCGGACAAGACCGCCCGTCTATCCGTTGGCGGCAAATCAATACGGCTGATTTCCAAATTATTTATCCGGACTTCTTCGAGCGCGAAGCCCAGAAGGCAGCCAATATCTACAGCCGGCTTTACCGCCACGCCAATACATTACAGGTCAAGACCAAGAAGATTGCCATGATTCTCCATGCGGACGGCGGCGTCTCCAACGGCAATGTCGCGCTGGCGCCCCGCAAGAGCGAGCTGTACACCATGCCGTCGCAGGAGCCGAACGACGCATGGATTGAGCACCTCTGCACGCACGAGTTCCGGCATGTGCAGCAGTTCGACAAGGTGAACCAAGGGCTGACGCACGGGCTGTATTACCTTTTCGGGGAGATTTTTCCTATTGCCGTCGTGGGCGTTTACCTCCCGATGTGGTTTATCGAGGGGGATGCCGTGTGCTTCGAGACTGCCGTAGGGCACATTGGCAGGGGACGCTCGCCGGAATTTCTGGGCGAGATGAAAGCCCAGGTGGTCGAGAAAGGCATTTACAAGTACCCCAAAGCCGTGCTCGGCTCACAGAAGGACTATGTGCCGAACCGCTACAACATGGGGTACCTGCTGACTGCCAACGTGCGTCACCACTATGGCGCGGACATCTGGAGCAAAGCCCTGCAACGCACGGGAAGGCGGCCGTTCGGCATCACGCCTTTCGACAAGAGCCTTGCGCTGAGCATCGAGGGGAAACGCGACAGCCTGTGGAACACGCCGGAATTCCGTTCCCTCTTCCTCCATCCGGACAAGGTGAAGGAGGCTAACACATACGCAGGAGCCAAGCGCACACTCTACCACGACACCTATTCCGAATTGCAGGCACGCTGGCGCAAGCAAGTACTCGCCATCAGGCATGACTTCGACACGATTCCCACCCGCAACAAGTATTATACAAGCTACCACTACCCGACCCCCTCGGCAAGCGGCACGCTCATCGCCTACAAGGAAGGGTTGCGGGAAACGGGCGCCTTTGTAGCCCTGCACGACGGGCAAGAGCGGCTCCTCACCCGGACGGGTTCCCTCGACGACCACAAATTTGCTGCCGACAGCCGGCGCATCGTCTGGAGCGAATACCGCCCGCACGTGCGTTGGGAGCAAGGAGGAAGGATGCGCTTGAGCACTTACGACCTGCAGAGCGGAAAGTATCGCCGCACCCGGGGCACCAACAATCAGTTCGCCCCTTTCAAAGCCGGAGAACGGTGGGGATATGTCGAAACGGACAACCGCAACCGTTCGTTCCTCGTGCTGGCGGACTCTACGCTGAAGCAAGAGGTGTGGCGCCTCGAAGCCCGCGACAGCGAGCATTTCATCCATCCCTCCTATTATAAAGGGAAAATCAACGTGGTGGTGCAATCGCCTAAAGGGCTGCACTTGGAGTCGATTGATATTGCCACCCGCGAAAGGCAAAGGCTGACACCCGATGGCTGGTATGAACTGGACAATCCTGTTCAAATCGACGACAGCACACTGGTTTACAGGGCTTCGTATGACACGGGAAATGCCTTCTACCGCCTTTGCAACGGGAAAAGCGAGAAAATAGCCGACAGCCGTTTCGGCATGCGTTTCCCTGCCTACAACGCAGAGGATGAAGCACTTTATTTCTCCTTCTACACTTCGGACGGCTACAAACCCGCCCGCCTCGGAAGGGACAAGTGGAAAAGCGACACCGTCGTCCACGCCCTTTACCCTCTGGCAGAAGCCATCAGCGCGCAGGAGAATTGGCAACAGACGTTCAGCTACGACAGCGTGTTTCCTTCCCGCCGTTACCGCAAGTTCACCCATTTGCCCAACCTCCACAGCTGGGCGCCGCTCTATGCCAGCCTCTCGCCCATGGAGTTTGACTTCGGGGCAGTCGTCTATTCACAGAACAAGCTCAGCACCCTCTCCTTCACTGCCGGCTATGTCAAAAGCTCAGGCTTCGAGCATGGGAATTGGCTGCTGGACTTGACGTACAGCGGCTGGTGGCCTGTTGTCGGCGTTCGTTTCGAGAGCGGGCGCGAGGCCTACACCTCCCAAATCTCCGGACTTAACGTACACACCGGAGAAACGGAAGCCATCTATGCCACTTACAAAGCCCAACGCTCCTCCCTTGATTTCACGGCGCAATTCCCGTTCAACCTGTCCGCACGGCAGTATTCGCGCTCCCTGCGTCCCTACGTCCGTTACCAAATCGAAGGCATCCACCGCCAACGCCCGCAAGAGATTTTCAGCGCTTTCCTGGAAAACGACACCCTCTGGCTGGCTCCCGCCCGCCCGGAGAATTACCGCCTCGACTACGGGCGCCAGCACTACCAGCTCATGGAATACGGCATCACGTTCAGCAACCAAACCCGGATGACCGACCAGGAAATCAATCCCCGCTGGGGGCAAGTCCTCTCCGCAGGCTATACCCATGCCCTCAGCCAAGGGCTGCACTTGGGCGAACAATGGTGGGCAATGGGGCAACTCTACTTCCCCGGCATTGCCGTCAACCACTCCCTCGCCTTCTACGGCGGCTTCCAGCACATGTCCGACCGCACACGCAATTACAGCAACAAAATCCCCTACCCGCGCGGCATCCACCTCTATGGTTATGAAATCGCCACGCTCCGCAGTTCCTATCACTTCCCGATTGCCTATCCCGACTGGCACATCAGCTCCCTGATGTACTTCAAGAATATCAACGGCGCCGTGTTCTATGACTTCGGTACCGACCGCTATCCCGGCGAGACCCGCTTTCATTCCTCCTACGGGCTGGAACTCACCACCGATACACACTTCTTCCGCCTGACCTATCCCGTCCACCTGGGCATACGTGCCGGTTACCAGACGCAGACGGAAAAAGTGTTCACGGAACTCATCTTTTCCATCGGGCTGAGCATATAAATGCAAGAAAAATGCGCGCATCCTTTGCCAATCCAAATATTTTGCCTATCTTGTCGCTGTCAAACCATACAAATCTATGACACCGAAAGATATCATACAACTATTAGATGCACATTGCATCTGCGGGGAAGAGCACCTGCAACGCAATGTCCGCAACGCATTCGCAGCAGACCTGATGAGCGACGTGTTGCGCGTGGACACCAGTGAAATGCTCCTGATTACGGGCATGGCAAACCTGCAAGTCATCCGCACAGCAGAAATGTCGGACATCCCGTTCATCCTCTTCGTCAGAGGGAAAATGGTCACGCCCGAAATGGAAGCCCTGGCAAGGGAAAACGACATGGTCGTGCTCACCTGCCCGCAGAGCATGTTCAAAGTATGCGGAGAACTTTATAAAGCCGGATTGCAACCCATCTATTAAAAGCAGTGACACCATGGAATTCAACTACAATCTGGAAGGCGGCAATTTCTCAAGGGCAGGAGCAGCATCGAGTGAAGTGAAAAAACTCCTCAAACAACTGAATGTCAGCCCTGCGCTAATCAAGAGAATCGTCATTGCCTTATACGAAGCGGAAGTCAACGTCGTTGCACACGCCTATGAAGGGGTGATGAACGTCGTCTTCGACAACCAGACGATACGGGTGAAAATCACCGACAAAGGTCCCGGCATTCCCGACATCGGGCTTGCCATGCAGGAAGGCTACTCCACCGCCTCGCCCAAAGTCCGCGAAATGGGCTTCGGGGCTGGCATGGGACTGCCCAATATGAAAAAGAACTGTGACTCCCTCTCCATCGAATCCCAAGTAGGCGTGGGAACCACAGTCACCATGATAACCCATTTACAATAGCACAAGGATGAAAAAGGATGCGTTCTACCATGCCCTGAAAGTGGTCTCCACAGCATGCACCGGCTGCACGCACTGCATGCATGTGTGCCCGACCTCTGCCATCCGCATCAAGCACGGCAAAGCGGTCATCGACGAAGCCGCCTGTACCGACTGCGGCATGTGCCTGAAGTCCTGCCCGCAACATGCTATCATCGTAGCGCAGGACGATTTTGCCGAAATCCTCCGTTTCCCTTTCCGGGTCATCCTCCTGCCCACTGTCTTCATCGGGCAATTCGGCGAGGACATCACAGAGGAACAGATATTTGCCGAACTGCACAACCTCGGATTCGATTACGTCATCGAGGTCGACAAAGCCACAGGTCTGCTCCTCGAAGGCACCAAACGCTACATGGCAGAGCACCCCGAGCAGCGTCCCTTCATCTCCAATTTCTGCCCGGCAATCGTCCGGCTGATACAGGTGCGCTTCCCTTCCCTCATCCCGCACATCATCCGGTTGAAGCAGGCAATGGACATCACTGCCGCCTATGTCCGGAAGAAATACATCGACCTCGGCATCCCGGAAAAAGACATCGGCGTATTTTACGTCACCCAGTGCGCTGCCAAAATAGCCGCCATCAAATGCCCTGTCGGCGAGGAACGCTCTTCCGTCGACGGCGTTATCAACATGGACTTTATATACAACAAACTGCGCCTTTCGCTCAACCAGCATAAAGGCGAGCCCGTCCGCGAGATTCCGGAACAGTACCACCTCCCCCCGCAAGCACTCCGCTGGACGCAAAGCGGCGGGGAAGCTGCCAACTACGAAGGACGCTGCCTTGCCATTGACGAGATTCACAACGTGATAGACATCCTCGAAAAAATAGAGAACGACGAGCTTGGAGACATTGATTTCCTCGAACTACGGGCATGCGACCACTCTTGCGCAGGCGGTGCATTGACTACCAACAACCGCTTTCTCACCCTCGAACGACTGAAGAAACGCGGGGAATACTACATCGCCCACCACTTGAGTTCCGTCAATAAAATGCCGCGCTATGCCGATTTTCTCTCCCGTCAAATGCAACTGAACGGGGAAATTCTCCCCCGTCCCATCGAGAAACTGGACGAAGACCTCACCGTCGCCCTCCAGAAAATGGAGAAAATCGCCCGTATCATGAAAGTCCTCCCGCAAGTCGATTGCGGGGCATGCGGTGCCCCCACCTGCCAAATCCTCGCGCATGACATCGTGCAAGGCAAAGCAAAACTAAGCCAATGCATCTTCATGCAGAAAATCCTCACGCAAGAAGGAGCTCTCACCCCCGAAGAATCCCTCGCCATGTCGGCAGAGATATGGGGCGACGAAAAGTTTGAAAACATAGAACAAATCTAAAACAAAGAATATGACAGTCAAAGAACTATCCGAAAAACTAAACCTCAGCATCTGCTGCGGTGCCGCCGGACTCGACAGGGAAATCCGGGGCGGCTACACCTCTGACCTCCTGAGCGACGTAATGGGCAATGCCCAAGAAGGAGCCGTGTGGGTCACCCTTCAGACCCACAAAAACATCATGGCAATCGCCTCGCTCAAAGAACTGGCAGCCATTGTGCTCGTCAAAGGCTTGCAGCCGGAAGAGGACACTGCTGCCGAAAGCGAAAACGAGGAGATTCCCATCCTCAGCACTACACTGGAGACTTTCGACATCACCGGACAAATCTACCAACTCCTGCACCCCCTGCCATGAACATCCGTGCCGACCTTCACCTCCACACCGTCCTCTCCCCCTGCGGCGACCTCGACATGAGCCCCCGAAAGATCATCCGGACTGCCCGTGAACGGGGCTTGGAGCTCATCGGCATCACCGACCATAACTCCACCCGCCAAGCTGCCATCATCCGTAACCTCGGGCGGGAGCAGGGCATTCACGTACTGACAGGAGCCGAGGTCACCACCCAAGAAGAAATCCATTGTGTCGTATTCCTCCCCGATGACTGCCTGCTCCGCGAGTTCCAGGCATACCTCGATGCTCACCTTCCCGACATTCCCAACGACCCCGACAAATTCGGCTACCAAGTAGTCGCCGACCCCGACGACAACATTCTCTACGAAGAGCCCCGCCTGCTGCTGTCCGCACTGAACCAGCCCATTGAAAAAATTGAACGGAAAGTCCACGAACTTCAAGGCATCTTCATTCCTGCCCACATCGACAAACCACGCTTCAGCATCCTCTCACAATTAGGTTTCATACCTCCCGACTTGCCCTTCGATGCCCTAGAACTCAGTCCCCACACTTCGCCGAAGCAGTTCTTAAAAGCCAACAAATACCTGAACGGTAAACCCTTTATCCAATCCTCCGATGCCCATTATTTAGAGGATATCGGGAAAGTTTCCACCCTCCTCCAAGCCCCGGACTTCGCATTCGAACACCTCCGCACTGCCCTCCATAACCTTGCCCGTCCCTGAGTTCCACATTATAAAGCAAAAGTTCAGGAACAAGGCATGCCAACTTTCAGGCAATGTGACAATTCGCTACGGGGCACGGCAATCGTAGCCTCACCGCAAGCACCGGGTCCCAAAATATACTTGCCGTAAGTAAATATCACGCTTTCCGGCGAGAGATTTACTGCCGAACAATTGTCCACAGTCGGCTTCTCGAAAGTGTAACACCCATCTGGGTCTTGCAAATACTTTTGAAGCAAGGCATTTATATCCTCGGCTTTAGACAAGTCCAAAAGGTCTTTAAGATTCAGGAACTTGCCGGTTGCCAAGTCATAATTCAAAGCATAATAGTCTGTATTGCCGTTTGCCCCGCCCAACATCTCATAGGAACGGACAAGCACGCTGATAAACTTGTCGTCAGCAATGTACACCGAATCCGACAAATACAACTCAAAAGGCGCAGCAGGCGCAATACCTGCAGAATCCAGTTCAGCATAAAGTGTCCGGGCACGCTCGACAAAAGCAGCATGGATACCTGCCACCAAACCTTGGATTTCATCATTATACGCCACGCACGCCTTCTCAACGGCAGGTTCAGTGAATGAAAAAACAGAATGGCTAAGGGAAATTTCCCAATGAGGTTCCGATTCAATCGTGTGAATCCTTTCAGACTGCAAGCGAATTTCCTTTTGGCAAGAAACGAGTGCCAAAACAGCAACGGAGAATAGAATCAATTTTGTTTTCATGACATTTGCTTTTATTGTAAATAAAATAATTTCAAGAGATTACCTTCTTTTTCGGCACGGTGGCAATGAAATCCTTCAAATAAAAGGGTTCAAAATAAGCTGTATTGACAAATATGCCGGAACGGAATGCCGCTTCCGCCAAAGGTGCCAAGTGGCGTGCAGAAGTCTCCACCCCGCTAATAAAGCAGGCATTCGGGGATGCCAGCAAATCACGGGTTTTGTCGCTCCCATTGCCAAAGAAGAAGACTTTCCGCATAGCCAGCAAATCAGAGAAAGAATCAGGTGTAATAATCTCTGCCCTCGTATCAAGCACCATGCGGTTATCGCGGTCAAATACAGCCGTATAAACCTCCATCCGCCGGGCATCAAGCATAGGGCAATAGAGGGCATCCTCACGGCACTCCCGGGCAACGGCATTCGCCAATGCCTGCAAAGTAGGAATGGCAATCAAAGGTTTGCCCGAACCGAAACACAAACCCTTGGCAGTAGAAACACCGATACGCAAGCCGGTATAGGAACCCGGTCCCATACTGACCGCCACAGCGTCCAATTGCTGCGCATCCCAATAATGCTCTTGCAAAAGGCGGTCAATGTAAACACCCAAGAGCACAGAGTGGTTCAAGCCTTCGTTATTTTCCAGGCAGCCCACAACTTCTCCGTCCTTCGCCAAAGCGACAGAACAGACAGAAGTTGCTGTGTCAATATTCAAAATCAGAGCCATTATCGTTCGCTTTTAATTGATTAAACGTCATTTCCGGATAATCTCAATTTCCCCCTTCATGCCGACTTTCAAAATGGAAGAGGGTGCCACAGGCTGATGGTCATTGCGCCGATAGTCCACAATGTAGTCGACAGCATTGCGGATTTCATCGCTGACCTCAGCATAGAAACGAGGCGAAGGCATCCCGCTGATATTGGCAGAAGTGGAAACCAAAGGACGGTTGAAACGATGCAGCAGAGAAACTGTAAACTCTTCTCTTGTAATGCGGATACCAATGGTGCCGTCCTCTGCCACAAGGCTTGGTGCCAAACGTTTGGCATTCGGATAAATAATGGTGGTCGGTTTGTCAGCCACCTCAATAAGGTCAAGGGCAATATCAGGAACATCGGCGTATGAAGCAATTTTTCCGGCATCCTCCAGCAAAACAAGCATGGATTTGTGGTCAGAACGCTTTTTGATTTCAAAAATGCGCCGCACGGCATCATCGTTTGTCGCGTCGCAGCCCAACCCCCAAATAGTATCCGTCGGATAAAGAATCACCCCTCCATTCCGCAGCACCTCAAGCGTTTTCCGTATTTCTTCTTTCAATTTTTCCGTCATAATCCAGTCTTTTTATTCAACCGACGAATATACGGATTTTTTTATAAAAAACTCATCGGGGCATACCCCCGATGAGATTATTTTTACCTATCATTCTCTAATGGTTTCAAAACCATCAGAATCAAGACTTATTCATCGTCATCCGACTCGTGGTAATCTTTCAGCAATTCTTCCTGCACTTCAGACGGCACCTTCTCATAACCGGCAAAGGTCATGGAGAACGAAGCGCGTCCGCCCGTGATGGAACTCAAGGCTGTCGAGTAACGTTGCATTTCCTTCAGCGGCACCTTCGCCATGATTTTCTGGAATCCGCTGTCGGCATCCATACCCATGATAAGGGCACGGCGCGTCTGCAAGTCGCTCATCACATCACCCATATATTCATCCGGCACAAGGACTTCCACATCGTAAATCGGTTCCAGAATCTTCGGGTTGGCTTTCTTGAACGCTTCACTGAAAGCATGGCGACCTGCCAAACGGAAAGAAATTTCATTGGAGTCCACAGGGTGCATTTTCCCGTCATAGATACATACCCGGATGTCACGGGCGTATGAACCGGTCAACGGACCTTCCTCCATCTTTTCCATAATACCTTTAAGGATAGCCGGCATGAAGCGGGCTTCGATAACGCCGCCGACAATACAATTGTAGAACACCAATTTTCCACCCCACGGGAGGTCGTATTCCTCTTTGCTCTTGACAGACACTTTACTGTCCACGCCGCCAATCTTGTAAGAAGTCGGTTCCGGCATACCTTCCTCGTATGGCTCAATCACCATGTGCACCTCGCCAAACTGCCCTGCACCGCCGGATTGCTTCTTATGACGGTAATCTGCCTGGGCATACTTGGTAATCGTCTCGCGATAAGGAATTTTCGGCGCATAAAACTCAATGGGAATCTTGTCATTATGCTCGATTCGCCACTTCATTGTGTTCAAATGGAACTCGCCCTGTCCGGAAAGAATCATTTGCTTCAACTCCTTGGAATATTCCACCAACAGCGAAGGGTCTTCCTCATGCATCCGATAAAGCACTTCTGCCATTTTTTCCTCATCCGTCTTATTCACTGCCCTCACGGCGGTACGGAAACGTGCATTCGGATAAACAATTTCCGGGAACACATAATTGCAATCTTTGCTATTCAAAGTGTCGCCGTTCTTTGTACCCTTCAGTTTTACGGTTGCGCCGATGTCACCGGCACGCAACTCGGTCACCTTCGTACGGTTCTTGCCCGCAACAGCATAAAGTTGTGCAAT
>CALUKF010000069.1 GCA_944321145.1 uncultured Odoribacter sp.
GGTTATTGCCGGACGATAAAAAGGAATGGGTTCGTATGGGATTATTCCGGGCATTTTTTCCATTTCCAGCATCCGGAGATTGAAAAATATGTCTGTAAAAACATTGCGCCAGATTCTTTGCTGAAAGTGGAGAAACATACGCAGATATTGTACAAGGGCAAATATATTGACTTCCCCTTTCAGAAAAACATCCACCAACTGGACAAGGAGGAATTTATCGATTGCCTGTATGATTTGTTTGCCGTAAAACAAAAGGATTACACGACTTTCAAGGGGATGGTGTATGCCAATTTGGGCAGGTCGATTGCGGAAAAATTTTTAGTGCCTTACAATGAGAAGTTGTATGCCTGCGATTTGGACAAGTTGGATGTGGATGCCATGGGGCGTTTTTTCCCGAAAGCGGACAAGGAAGACATTGTTTTGAATTTCCGCAACGAAAATAACCTGTCTTATAACAGCCACTTTACCTATCCCCGTGGAGGGGCATCGGAATATGTCCGTTCGTTGCTGGCAAACATAGATAACAGCAGCCTGTGTTTAGGGGAAGAGTTGCTGCACATTGATGTCGGGCGCAAGGTGGCGGTGACCAACAAACGGGAGATCGCGTATGACCGTTTGGTATCAACCTTGCCGTTTCCTGTTTTATTAAACAAATGCGGCATTGATTATCCCCGCGATGCTTTTTCTTGCAACAAGGTATTGGTATTTAATCTGGGATTTGACGGGAAGGGAGATGATGAGGTGAACAGTTGGATTTATGTGCCAGACCGGGACATTATTTTTTACCGGGTAGGCTATTACGACAACATATTGGGAACAGACAGGATGTCTTTGTATGTGGAAATCGGTTTTCCGGAAAATGCCCTATTGGAAAAAGAAGGGCTTTATTTGGAACGGGTATTGGACGATTTGAAGCGTTTGGGGATTGTAAACGGGCAAAAGCTAGTGGATTATGAAGCGGTATTGATGAATCCGGCTTATGTACATATAAAACGGAAGGGCAATGATGCCGTATCCTTTTATAAAGGGAAGCTGGCAGGAAATGGGATTTATTCCATAGGGCGTTATGGCAGTTGGACTTATTGCTCGATTGAAGACAATATTTTAGAAGCAAGGGATTTAGCAGCTGCATTGCGCTTATGAATCTCTAAGGATTAGGTAAAAGAAATTTCAGATGTATTTTGAATCTTTGCTGTAAAAAAGAATTGCATATATAGCCGTATAATGGATCAATAGGACCTGCCCCTTCGGGGGCGGGTTTGTTGTGCTTTGACGTTTGCTAATTCATTATATGACAAGAGGAAGAAGGCGTATAGAACCGAAAGCCGTCTTCAGACAGATGAAATACAACATGGCATACAAACGGTTCTGCCATTTTGGAATTGATAAAATTAAAATAAACTGCCCCTTCGTTGCCCTGGCGTTCCTCGTCCCCTTCCCGTCCCCTCAGACAGCCAAAAATATTTATTCTTGTTTTTAGCAACGAATCATCTACTATTTTTTGACGTTAATGACTCGTAAGTGAATCGGAGATGACTCGTAGATGATAGTCGGAAGGGACGGGGAAAGGTGCTGAACGTGAGGAAGAAAGGATAGGTGGTGAATATTGGGCTGATTTTTCCGATTTTGGAGGTGTTTTCCCCGTTTTTTTGATGGGGTTGTGTCGAAATGCGACTATCTGCTTTGCAGCCCCTTTGCTTTATGGCAGGAGAGGCTGTGTCGAAATGCCTTTTTATCATACTCCCTCCCCCCTTCGGGGTACTCTCTCTATCTTAGAGGGAGAGTTTAAAACGTCTAACATTTAAGCACTTTCCACTAAGATAGGGAAGGTGGCTGCGAAGCAGACGGAGAAGTATGACTGGTATTTCGACACAGCCGCTTTGCTATGGAAGATTCCTGTCACTTGCAAGTCACAAGAAAATAGTTTTTCTTGCCGCTTTGGACAAGGATGTATTTGCCATTCAGGAGGTGGGAGCAGGTGACTACCGCGTCCTCGCCGTCTATTTTCTCCTTGTTGATGCTGATGGCTTTAGACTTGAGGGCACGGCGTGCCTCGCCTTTGGAGGGCAAGATGGCTGTCTTCACTGCCAAGAGATCCACAATATTGATGCCCGGCTCCAAGTCGGCAGCAGAGATATCAAACTGGGGAACACCTTCAAAGACAGAGAGGAAGGTTTCCTCGTCAATCTTCCGGAGAGCATCCGATGTGGCATTGCCGAAGAGGATTTGCGAGGCTTCAAGGGCAGCATTGTAGGCTTCCTCGCCATGAATAAGGCAGGTGATTTCCTTCGCAAGGGTCTTCTGCAAGACGCGCAAGTGCGGAGCTTCAGCATGTGAAGCAATCAAGTCATCGATTTCCGCAGGGGGAAGCAAGGTGAAAATCTTGATGTAACGGGCAGCATCCTCATCCGTAGTATTCAGCCAGAATTGGTAGAACTTATAAGGAGAGGTGCGCTTGGGGTCAAGCCAGATATTGCCACTCTCAGTCTTACCGAATTTCTTGCCGTCGCTTTTGGTCATAAGCGGCCAGGTCAGCCCGTAAGCATCAAGCCCTTCCTTGCGGCGGATAAGCTCGGAGCCGGTGGTAATATTTCCCCATTGGTCAGAACCGCCGACCTGCATCATGCAACCATAATGCGTGCGGAGATAGAGAAAGTCATAGCCCTGCACGAGTTGGTAAGTAAATTCGGTGAATGACATGCCTTCGGAGAACTCCCCGTTCAGACGCCGCTTGACGGAGTCTTTCGCCATCATATAATTGACCGTAATGTGTTTGCCAATGTCACGGATAAAATCAAGGAAAGTGAAGTTCTTCATCCAATCGTAATTATTGAGCATCGTAGCGGCATTGGGGGCAGTGGAATTAAAGTCGATAAAACGCGACAACTGTGCCTTGATGCCTGCCATATTGGCTTGAATGGTTTCCTCGTTGAGCAAATTGCGTTCTTGCGACTTGCCGCTGGGGTCGCCAATCATACCCGTCGCACCGCCGATAATGAAAATAGGTTTGTGCCCAGCCATTTGGAAATGCTTCATCATCATGACCGACACGAGATGCCCCACGTGAAGGGAATCTGCCGTAGGGTCAATGCCCACGTAGAGGGTCGTCTGCCCTTTTTGCAAAAGTTCTTCAGTTCCCGGCATGATATCCTGGAGCATGCCTCTCCATTTCAGTTCTTCAATAAAATTCATATTGTTGTGTTTTTTAAGTTTCAAATCAATTGGTTTGCGGGAAAGCATGCGAGCCTTTCCCCGTTTTTCGGGAAGCGCCTCAGAGGCGCGCGGTCAATAATATAATGTTCCCACCGTTCTGTAAGACTTCATAGTTTCGACTGTATTGAATGATACGTTTGTTCCGCAAAATTAAGAAAAGGATAATATAATACGCTTTTTTGAGCCTTTTCTTTGCTCAAAAAATGAAATTTCCCGTTCAAGGCATCGACACACAGGAGGAGCACACAGATTAGAATAAAAGCTTTCGCTGCCCCGAACAATGCCCCGAACAATTTGTTTACCAAGCCCAAAGAAATGGCATCCGCAAGTTTGGTAAGCAATTTCCCGATAATAAAAATGACCACGACCACCAACAAAAAGGTGACGGCAAGCGCCACAGGGGTGCTATACTGCGGGTTGAGGTTCAAGAAATCTTCCAACACGCCTGCCACATAATCCGAATAACGGATAGCGGCATAAACGCCTGCAACCAAAGCAGCGAGGGTGGCAACCTCGATGAGCAGCCCTTTCATGAAGCCCATAATAGCTCCAATCAACAGGATGAGGATGATAATGATGTCTATATAGTACATGGCATTCGGTCTTAAATCAGTCCCAAAGGTAAATATTTTAGCGTGGAAACGAAAAATATTTCCTAAGATATTGTTAATTCGCCCACAATGAGTTAAATTTGTCGCCACACACTAAATGAATTACTATGAATTATGTATTGCCATTAGCCGGTTTAGCGGTTTTAAGCGGATGCGCCGGAAACAAAAAAGCAGAAGAGAAAAAACCGTTGAATATCGTGTACATCATGTCGGACGACCATGCCTACCAGATGATGAGTTGTTACGACCAACGCCACATGCAGACGCCCAACTTAGACCGCATTGCGAATGAAGGCGTGCGTTTCACCAACAGCTTTGTGTGCAACTCCATCTCAGGACCGAGCCGTGCCGTGCTGCTCACGGGCAAGCACAGCCACAAAAACGGATACAAGGATAATTCCGGAGGCACACAATTCGACGGCTCGCAGCAGACCGTGCAGCAATTGCTCCAAGAAGGAGGTTACCAGACCGCCATGATTGGCAAATGGCATTTAGGCAGCACGCCGACCCATTTTGACTATTGGACAATCCTCCCCGGGCAGGGACATTATTACAATCCCGATTTCATCACGCCCGAAGGCGTTATCCGGAAAGAAGGCTACGTGACCAACATCATCACGGATATGAGCATCGACTGGCTGCGGCACAAACGCGACACCGCCCGTCCGTTCTGCCTCTTCGTGCACCACAAAGCCATCCACCGCAACTGGATGGCAGACACCTGTGACCTGAAAGCCTACGAGGACAAGACTTTCGAACTGCCGGAAAACTTCTGGGACGATTACCAAGGGCGCGTGGCAGCCGCCAAACAAGAGATGAGCATCGACAAGGACATGACGTTGGTCTACGACCTCAAAATGCTGGACGACCAATTCGAGGATTATCTCCGCGCTGCTTATATCAGCCAAGACGGGCAGGACGGCACATACGGCAGGATGAATGCCGCCCAAAAAGCTGCTTGGGACAAGCACTATCAGCCCATCATTGACGAATTCAAGCGCGCCAACCTAAAAGGCAGGGAACTGGCAGAATGGAAATACCAGCGTTACATGCGCGACTATGCCAAGGTGGTGAAATCACTGGACGACAACGTAGGGCGGCTGTTGGACGAATTGGAACGCGAGGGCTTGCTGGAGAACACCGTTGTCATTTACGCTTCCGACCAGGGATTTTACATGGGCGAACACGGATGGTTTGACAAGCGCTTTATCTATGAAGAGTCTATGCGCACCCCGCTCATCATGCGCCTGCCGGAAGGTTTCGAACGCCGGGGCGACATTCCACAGCTAGTACAGAACATCGACTACACGCCCACTTTCCTCGACCTCGCAGGACTTCCCATTCCGGAAGACATTCAAGGCGTATCCCTCCTGCCCTTGCTGAAAGGCGAAAACCCGAAAGATTGGCGGAAATCGCTGTACTACCATTTCTACGAGTACCCGGCAGAGCATGCCGTTTGCCGCCATTACGGTTTGCGCACAGAGCGTTACAAACTGGTACATTTCTATAACGACGTGAATGTTTGGGAACTCTACGACCTCCAGTCTGACCCCACTGAAATGCACAACCTCTACGGGCAACCGGGCACGGAGGAAATCACCGCAGAACTGATGGACGAATTGGAACGCCTCCAAGTCCTCTACGATGACCCCATCCGCAACACCCCGGAAGGAAAACGCCCGACGGCAAGCAATTAATCAGCATGCAGTTAAATCACATTTTAACCCACCATCCGCACTCCGAACGGCATCATCCGCAGGAGTGCGGATGGCTGTTTTATCGGCAGTCGCATAAAGCCAAACGCCCGATTTATCGGCAGTGGAAACACCAAAAACAGCCGAAATATCGGCAGTGAAAAGTGTTAAAAGTGTTAATATGCCCGATTTATCGGCAGTGAAATGCAGCATCCGCCCCCTATCGTTTTATGATTTCACAAATTCTTAGTAACTTCGCCGATTCAGAGGAGAGGCATTTTATCTCTCCCAAATGACGGAAATTTATAAAATTACGATAATGTACAGAACACATACTTGCGGAGAGCTGCGGCTCGAAAATGCAAACGAAACAGTATGCCTGAGCGGTTGGGTGCAGAAAATCAGGAACCTCGGCGCCATGACTTTCATTGACTTGCGCGACCGTTACGGGATCACACAATTGGTGGTGGAGGAATCCGCCCCGGAAGAAATCCGGAAACAAGTTGCCGGCTTGGGGCGCGAATTTGTCATCCAAGTAACCGGCAAAGTGCTGGAACGTGCCAGCAAAAACAACAAAATACCGACAGGCGACATTGAGATTCTCATTGAGAAAATCAACGTCCTGAGCCGTTCCGAGATTCCCCCCTTCACCATCGAAGACCACACGGACGGGGGCGACGAGCTCCGGATGAAATACCGTTACCTGGACTTGCGCCGCACGGCTGTGCGCAAAAACCTTGAACTGCGCCACCGGATGGCTCACTTAGTGCGCAACTACCTGGACTCCTACCATTTCATGGAAGTGGAAACGCCGGTGCTCATCAAGAGCACACCCGAAGGAGCGCGCGACTTTGTCGTGCCTTCGCGCATGAACCAAGGGCAATTCTACGCCCTGCCCCAAAGCCCGCAGACCTTCAAGCAACTGCTGATGGTCGCCGGTTTCGACCGCTATTACCAGATTGTAAAGTGCTTCCGCGACGAGGACTTGCGGGCAGACCG
The DNA here is from genome assembly GCA_944321145.1 of uncultured Odoribacter sp. GTDB lineage: Bacteria > Bacteroidota > Bacteroidia > Bacteroidales > Marinifilaceae > Odoribacter. Next base: position 6,518 of record CALUKF010000069.1, read on the forward strand.
CCAGCCGGAATTCACCCAAATCGACTGTGAAATGTCATTTGTCGAGCGCGAAGACGTCCTGAACATCTTCGAGGGCATGATCCGCCACCTCTTCAAAGAAGTGCGGGGCATCGACCTGCCCGCCCTGCCGCGCATGACTTGGCACGACGCCATGGAATACTACGGCAGCGACAAACCGGACATCCGCTTTGGCATGCGGTTCGTCAACCTGACGGCTTTGGCACAGACCAAGGATTTTGCCGTTTTCAACTCCGCCGAATACGTGGGCGCCATTTGCGTGCCGGGCTGTGCCAACTACACCCGCAAGCAACTGGACGAACTGACGGAATTTGTGAAACGCCCGCAGGTTGGTGCAAAAGGACTGGTCTACGTGAAATACAACGAGGACGGCACCTTCAAATCCTCCGTCGACAAATTCTATACGGCAGACGACCTGCAAGCGTGGGCGACTGCCGCTGAAGCCAAGCCCGGCGACCTCTTGCTTCTGCTCAGCGGGCAGAAAATGAAGACCTTGCCCCAGCTTTGCGAGTTACGCCTCGAAATGGGCAACCGCCTCGGATTGCGCGACAAAGACGTCTTCAAGCCCTTGTGGGTTGTGGACTTCCCCCTGCTTGAATGGGACGAAGAGACCCAACGCTACTACGCCATGCACCATCCTTTCACCTCCCCCAAACTGGAGGACGTGGACAAAATGGAGAGCGATCCCGGCGCTGTGCGGGCAGAAGCATACGACATGGTCATCAACGGCGTAGAGGTTGGCGGCGGTTCCATCCGCATCCACGACTCCGAGTTGCAGCAACGCATGTTCCGTTGCCTGGGCTTCACGGAGGAACAGGCAGAGAAGCAATTCGGATTTCTGATGAATGCCTTCAAATACGGCGCGCCCCCTCACGGAGGCATTGCTTTCGGTTTTGACCGTTTAGTATCCATGTTTGCCGGCTTGGACAGCATTCGCGACACGATTGCCTTCCCGAAGAACAACTCCGGGCGCGATGTAATGCTCGACTCCCCTTCGGAAATTTCCGAAGAGCAGCTCAAAGAACTGGGCATCAAATTGGGCTGAAAACCCATAACCCGTAACCCCCAAAAGACAAAGACAGGTGTTCAAGGATGTAATCGGACATGAGGATATCAAGCGGCAAATCGTCCGTTCCCTCCAAGCAGGCAGGGTGAGCCACGCTCAACTGTTTGCCGGGAACACGGGCTATGGCTCCTTGGCGTTGGCATTGGCATTGGCGCAATACGTCTTCTGCACGGGCGACAAACACGAAGACGCCTGCGGCGTATGCCCTGCCTGCCGCAAAATGCAAAAACTCATCCACCCCGACCTGCACTTTGTTTTCCCTGTAGTCCGCAAGACGAAAGCCCCCGTCAGCGACGAATACATGGAGGAATGGCGGCGTCTCCTGTTGCGGGGCGCCTATTTCAACCTCGAAGACTGGTATGCCGAAATGGGCATCACGGACAATGCCCAAGCTGCCATCTACACCGAGGAGAGTGCCAACATCCTCCGCAAACTCGCATTCAAGTCTTTCGAGTCGGACTACAAAATCATGATTGTCTGGTTGCCGGAGAAAATGAACCCGGAATGCTCCAACAAGCTCTTGAAAATCATTGAGGAGCCTTTCGAGAAAACCCTCTTCCTGATGGTATCCGAGCAACCGGGATTGCTGCTGAACACCATACAGTCGCGCCTGCAACGCATCAACATCCCCCCGCTCCGCCAAGAGGAAATCGCCCGCCAGCTCATAGCCCGCAAAGGGCTGCCGGAAGCCCGGGCGGCGGAATATGCCCACGTGGCGGCAGGGGACTGGCACCGTGCCATCCGCCTGCTGGACGAGAGCGAGGAACAGGTCTACAACCAAGACATGTTCATCAAGCTGATGCGTCTCTGCTGGTCGCGCAAAATGGTGCCCGTCAATGCCTGGGTGGCAGAAATCACTGCCTTGGGACGCGAACGCCAGAAGAACTTCCTGGCACACGCCGTCCGCATGATTCGCGAGAATTTCATCCGCAATTTCCATGCAGACGCTTTGAGCTACATGACGGAACGCGAAAAGGAATTTTCGGTGCGTTTCGCTCCCTACGTCCACGAGGGGAACGTCATCCCCCTGTCCGAGGAGTTTGAACGTGCCTACAATGATATCAACCGGAACGGGAACAGCCGGATTATATTCACAGATTTGTGCATCAAAGTGATGCAGAATATCCGCCCCACATAAGCCGCTGCCCCTCCGCCCAAAGTATGAAACAGATAAACGAATAGTTATGAGCGACACACAAAACACCAACAATATAAAGCAGGAAAAGAAACGGCAGAATGCGGAAAACCAGCCGGCTGAAGAAACGGCTGTCCTCCGCGAGGAAATCAAAGTGGAAGAGCGAATCGTGGTGGAGGAACGGAAATCCAAAGCCGAAGACCTGATTGAAGCGGGCGAATTGCCACCTCTCGACGAGGACAAGGAACCCGAGGAAGTGCAACAACTCCACACGAAGCACCCCCGCAAAGAGGTTGCCACCATCGACCACCGCCTGCTCGCAGGCAAACTGAACGTCTACGACTGGCTGGACGACCTGCCCAAAATCAACACCATCCCGCGCATCGTGGAGGTGCGGTTCAAGAACACCCGCAAAGGATTCTACACCAACCCTTCGCGCATCCCCTTGAAGGCAGGCGACATCGTAGCGGTGGAAGCCGCCCTCGGGCACGACATCGGCGTAGTATCCCTCACCGGCGAACTGGTAAAGGAGCAACTCCGCCTGAAGCACATCGACATCGAGCGCAATCCCCTAAAGAAGGTCTACCGCAAGGCAAAGCCCAACGACATCGAGAAATGGCAACAAGCCATCGCCCTGGAGCACGACACGATGATTCGGGCACGCAAAATAGCTGCAGACTTGCGCCTGAACATGAAAATCGGCGACGTGGAATACCAAGGCGACAAAACCAAAGCCATTTTCTACTACATTGCCGACGACCGCGTGGACTTCCGCACCCTCATCAAGGTGCTGGCTGAGACTTTCCACATCCGCATCGAGATGCGGCAAATCGGTTCCCGCCAGGAAGCAGGGCGCATCGGGGGCATCGGTCCCTGCGGCCGCAAGCTCTGTTGCTCCACGTTCATCACCAATTTCGTGTCCGTGTCCACCTCGGCAGCGCGCTATCAGGATATTTCCCTCAACCCGCAAAAGCTCGCCGGGCAATGCGGCAAGCTGAAATGCTGCCTCAACTTCGAGGTGGATGCTTACGTCGACGCGCAAAAGGACTTTCCTTCTGCCTCCGTCACCCTGAACACGGGCGAAGGCTTGCTCTACCACCAGAAAACCGACATCTTCGGGCGCACCATGTCCTACTCCACCGACAAGGAAGGGCGGGGCATGTTCATCGAGTTGTCCGTAGACCGCGTGAAGGAAATCATCGCCCAGAACCGCAAAGGCATCATCCCTCCCCGCGCCAAGGAAAGCAACGGCACCATGCAGGAGGACATCAAATACACCGATGGCGTTGGCGAAGAGAGCCTCAACCGCTTCGATGACAAACTCGCCTCCAAACGCCGCAAGAAGAACAAAAACAAGCGCTCCGGCAACGCCAAGCCCGCCGAGAATGCCAAACCGGCAGCAACCGGCAAGCCTGCTGCAAACGCGCCGTCCCCGGCTAAACCCGCCCCCAGACCCGCACAGCCGGCAAACAGGAACGCCAACCCGCAAGGACAGCCCCGCAAGCAAAACGGCAACCGGCAGCCCAACAAACCGAAGCCCAAAAATCCGCAACCTCAAACCCCTAAAACCGAACAGTAATGCAAAACTACCGTCCAGCCTCCATCGTACCCCCTGCCGTCAAGGCGTTGTTGATTATCAACGTCGTGATGTGGGTACTCGACATCGTGGCAGAAAAGCAGTTCCACATTGACTTAGGCAACATCCTCGGGCTCCACCTTCCGCAGTCGGAGCATTGGGGAATATGGCAATACGTGACCCACATGTTCATGCACGCCTCGGTCGGACCAGGAGGGCGCATCGAGTTTACGCACCTATTCTTCAACATGTTTGCCCTCTACATGTTCGGGCGTGTCCTGGAAAACGTGTGGGGCAGCAAGCGGTTTGTGATATTCTATCTCGTCTGTGGCATCGGCGCAGGCGTCCTGAACAGCCTTGTCGGTTGGTTTGAGGTGCGGGCATTGTACGAACAATACCACCTCTTTGTGGAATCCCCTGACCCTCATATCCTCTCCGAATTTGCGAAAAAGCAATTGGGCGAACCCGCCGCATGGGTATGGGAAGTCATCGACGGCTGGATTAACCACCCGGCTTCTCCCGAATACATCCATGCCGGGCAGGAGATTTTTAGCCGCATCATCGATTTGAAAGTCAATGTCACCATGGTAGGCGCATCCGGTGCCATCTTCGGTCTTTTGGTCGGCTTCGGCATGCTTTTCCCGAACACGGAACTTTACATCATGTTCATTCCGATGCCCATCAAAGCAAAATATTTCGTCATCGGCTACGGCGTGCTGGAGCTCTTCCTCGGCATGAACAATGCTGCCGGCGACAACGTGGCGCATTTCGCCCACCTGAGCGGCATGCTCTTCGGCTTCCTCATGGTCAAATGGTGGAATAAACAACGCAAATCCTTTTATTAAAACGCGCTATGTACTACAGGACATACAACCAGAATCCCATGGGAGGCATGCGGCGGGGCATCTTGGACTATTTCCGCAGCGGCACGACGCTCTCCCGCTTGATATACATCAACTGCGGCGTCTTCCTGGCAGTCAGCCTGGCATACATCCCTTTCCTGCTGGCTGGCTACCAAGGGGTGTACCACGACATCCTCCTCGAATGGCTCGGCGTACCTGCCGACCCGGCGTACTTGCTGGTGCGCCCGTGGACGCTCGTGACCTACATGTTCACCCATTTCGGCTTTCTCCACCTCCTGTTCAACCTGTTGTGGCTCTATTGGTTCGGCAACCTCTTCCTGAATCACTTCACGGAGCGGCAACTCACGGGCGTCTACCTCCTCGGAGGCATCGCCGGGGCAGCCCTGTTTATCCTCAGCTACAACATTTTCCCCTACTTCGACCGCATCACCCGGCTGTCTTCGTGGGCAATCGGAGCCTCGGCATCCGTAATGGCAATTGTCTTTGCCGTCTGCATCTACCAGCCCCAACAGCGCATATACCTCTTCCTCATCGGCAGCGTCCGGCTGATATACCTGGCACTGTTCACTGCCCTCATCGACCTGCTGAGCATCCCCCACGAGAACGCCGGCGGGCACATCGCCCACCTCGGCGGCGCCTGTTTCGGCTGCCTGTTTGCCCTCGGCATGCGCCGCCGGCAGGACATTGCCACGTGGATTACCCGCCCCTACGACTGGTTCCGCCGCAAAAGCAAACCCCGCAAGCGCATGCACGTCAAATACCGCAGCGCGGGTTTCGGCAAAAACCCCGATGCCGCCAAGAAAGAGCAGAGCGACCGCATCAACGAAATCCTCGACAAAATTGCCAAAGGAGGCTACGAGAGCCTCACCGCCGAGGAGAAAGCCATCCTTTTCCGTTCGGGGCGCAACTGACCGCCAACCCTTAAACTTCCGGCACCATGTGGAAATTCTTCGGTAAACTCATGTATCTCATCGGGCTGCTTGCCATGGCAGGATTGATAGGCGCCTACGCCGCCTCCTACGTCAATCCAAACTCTTTCATCCTGCCCGCCCTTTTGGGCGTGATGTACCCCTACCTCTTGATAGGCAACATCGTCCTGTTCTTCTACTGGACGCTGCGCTGGAAAAAGATGGCATGGCTGCAACTCATCGTCCTGCTCCTCGGCGTGCCCGCCTTCCTGACCTATTACGGGCTGAATGACGACAGCGAGGCAATCCCGGACGCCGGCATCTCCGTCCTCTCCTACAACGTCCGCTATTTCGATTTCTACAACTGGTCGGAGGACAAATCTGCGCGCCGCCGGATGCTCGATTACCTCAACCGCTACGACGGCGACCTCGTCTGCCTCCAGGAATTTTCCCTGAAATCCGGCAGCACCGACGAGAAAAGCCTCGCCAACCGCCTGAACACCTACCCCTACCGCTACATCTACGACAACATGGCTATCTTCTCGCGCCTGCCTTTCGTCGGGCAAGGGCATCTCTCCTTCCCCAAGGAACGCTCCGGCGCCTGCCTCTACGTGGACGTGCCTGTGGGGGACGACACCCTCCGCGTCTACAACGTCTACCTCGAATCCTACCGTTTCAGCCGCGAAGACCGCGCCTTCATCCAAAACCTCGGGCAAGGCGTCAAGGAAGGCAACCTCTCCGATGGCACCCGCCACCTGGCAAGCCGTTTCGCCCTCGCCACCCGCAACCGCGCAAAGCAGGCGCAACAAATCTCCCGCCACCTCTGCCGTGCCCCCTACCCCGTCGTCCTCTGCGGCGACTTCAACGACACGCCCCTTTCCTACACCTACCGCCAGATGAAAATCGGATTGAAAGACGCTTTCACCGAATGCGGCAGAGGCTTGGGCAACACCTACATCGGCGAATTTCCCTCTTTCCGCATCGACTACATCCTCCACTCCCCGGAAATCACCGCCCTCTCCTACCTCCGCGACACCCTCGCTTTCTCCGACCACTACCCCATCCGCTGCTCCCTGCGCCTCCGCTAACCCGCCCCCACCGCTCCGCCAGCCACCCCGCTGCCCTCCCGGCTTTGCCCCTACCCATCTCCCCGTCAAGTGTAACGTAACTCTAACTTAAATGTAACAGAAATACGGGTTGAACTGCGGTCTTGACGCTGTCCAACCCGTGTGCGGGATTCAAAAAAAGAAGGGGCAAGAAGTAAAGCTGAGTCAAAATGCCTGTCATACTCCTCCGTCTGCTTCGCAGCCACCTCCCCTAGCTTAGGGGAGGAGCTTGAATACCAGACATTTCAAACTCTCCCTCTAAGATAGAGG
>CALUKF010000070.1 GCA_944321145.1 uncultured Odoribacter sp.
GTTCTCCGGGTAGCAATTCGTTTTTGTAAAAACGCCTGACAATATCTTCCAATTCTTCTTTCATAGTTATCTTTGCTCTTTACTGAAAAGACAACAAATTTGAAAAACGGGTGAGTGGAAAAGGCAACTTTTTTTGCCTTGGCTATGTTAAAAATACAAAACAGCCTTGTTATTAACAGGGAATCAATCTATTTGATGAGCAATGACCAAGGCTAAAAATAAGTCTGTGCGGCTGCCGAATTGTTTACGTAAATGCACCAGCCCGGTTCTAAGAAGGGTTTTCACCGTGTTGAGCGAGATGCCCAGACGGTCGGCAACTTCCTGGTATTTCAAGTTAAGGAAATAAATGCCCGTAATGATTTCGCGGGTCTGGTCGGGCATGGCGGCAATTTCTTTCTTGATTTCGTCAATCAAGTCTTCATTCAATATACGGGTTTCTGTCTCCTCAATGTCTTCCCGGATATCGTCCAAGCGGTCGCAGACAATGTCTTTTTTCTTCAGGCGATTCAGGCATGTGTTCCGGACAGCGCGGAAGAGATAGGTCTTCAATGCCTCGTTGCGCACCTTGAGGAAGAGATGATTTTCCCATAGGTTCATAAATACCTCCTGCACGATATCTTTCGCCTCCTCTTCAAGCGGGAAAAACTGGAGCGCATAAGCCAAAAGCGGTTTGGAGTGCTCTTTGTAGATGGCGGCAAATTCTCTATGGATATCAGGCTGCTGCGGCATATTCCCTCCTCTTCTATTTACGGTATTTGAAAAATATCTTCAGCAATTGCCCCGGCATTTTCAACAGGTGGGAGAAACGGATTTTGCTGTCTCCCTGTTCTATCCATACTTCCAAGGGTATTTCCAATATCACCCGGTCGTAATCCGCATGGCGGTTGCGTACCCGAAGCAGGATTTCAATGTCAAAAAGCCATTGCGACAGGAAAGGCTGCCCGAATACTTCCGGAATGATTTCCGGCACAAAGACTTTCGCCCCGCATTGCGTGTCGTAAGCGTTCAGGCGGAAGAGCACGGAAACCACTGCCGCAAAGATGCGCCCTGTGAAATGGCGATAGAGTTTGCGCCGGATGACAATGCCCATCCGCTCAATCCGCGAACCCATGACCAGCAACACGTCCCGCCGGGCACGCAGGATGCCCACCAGCCGCCAGACTTCTTCGAGCGGCGTAGCCAGGTCGGCATCGGCAAAGGCAATCGCCCCATAGCGGTTTAAGCCGGCAAGGTAGAGGAAGCCCCGGCGGACGGCTTCGGCTTTCCCCTGATTATCGGGATAGTCCACCACCCATATCCGCTCCGGCATTTTCTGCGCCATTGCCTGCAACATCTCCCCGCTCTTGTCGCTGCTCCCGTCGTTGACAAAACAGAAGTCCGCATCGGCATGCTCCTGTAGGAATGCAAGGAACACCTCTTCTTTCAAGCGTCCTGCCTCATTGTAGCATGGTATGACAATACAAGCCCGTTCCATCTTATTTCCTGTTTTTCATTTTCAACGCTTCCATGTTTTCGCTGTCCACCTCCAAGGCACGCCGGAGCATTTCCGAGGCGGATTTTTCATCCTTCTGCCCCTCGGCACACAAGGCGCGCAAGACAAACAATTCGGAATCGTCCTCCACATTTTCCATTGCCGCCAAGTATTCTGCCGCTGCCTGCCATTGCTGTTCCTGCAATGCCTGGCGGCATTTGATTTTCAATACCGGGAAGCGGAAAGCCTCCATCTTTTCCAATTGGCCTAAGAGGATATTTGCCTGCTGGTATTGCTTCAAGCGCACCAACATGTCTGCTATTTTCACGTAAGTCGTCCCCGACTTGGCATATTTCAATGCCGTCTCGTACATCTGCAATGCCTTGCGGTAATCGCCATGGTCGCGGAAAATGTCCCCAGCCAAGGCATGTGCCTGGTCGTAGTTCGGACGGAATGCCAAAAGGCTGTTCAAGGAGTTGATGGATGCCTGGTAATTCTTCATGTGGTAATAGGTCAGTGCCTGCAAATACCAGGCATAGACGGAAAATTTGTTTTCTGCCAGCATCTTGCCTGCTGTCTGTAGAGCCTCAGGGTATTGTTTTAAGTCGATGTACATCAAAGTCGAGATGTACAAAGCCTCATTCAAAGCCGGCTGCAACGCCAAGGCGTGCGAAAGGGCGTCTTGGGCTTTCTCTATATTGCCCTGCGTATAATATATCTTGCCCATGCGCGACCAGACTTCCTCGTTTTTCGGATGGTCTTTCAAATAGGCTTCGAATGCCTGCAATGCCTCGTCGTATTTCTTTTCCCCTTCCAGGCGGAAGCCTTCCAAATCTAATTTGCTCTCCCGCTTGGCAACGAAAGACATAGGGAAGCCATCCACTGTGGGCGTATAGAGCGTCCCTTCGATGGGGAAAAGCCCGTTTTTCAATTGAAACTCGCTGATGTACACATTTCCGTAAAGGGCATAATCCCAATCCTTGGCATATTTTTCGTAATAGCGGCTGTAGCCCACATGGATATTTGTGTCGTGCCGGAAATAATAAGCCACTTGATTTATGGCTTGCGTCTCAATAAGGGTTTTCTTGTCTTTTGGCAAAGTAGGCAGGATATGTTCCTTAAACCAATCTGCCGATTCTTTCAGGGAATTGAAATAATAATCGGTCTCGTAGTCCCCGTATGCCCCTGCCAAGCCACCTTTGAATTCATTGAAATAGACATATTCATTCGGATGGTTCTTCACCATGTGGACTGCCGGCAATGCCAACAACGCCACGAATGCAACGCCTGCCACGACTTTTCCACCCCCTTTCAGCCAAGCCGTCATGCCGCTCCAGAAACGCGCGCTGAGCACCACCATCGGAGGCATGACAAACAAGAGGTGGCGGATACCGCCGTAAAGGTTGGAATGGCAATAAATAACCCAAAATACAGGGAATACGGCTGCAAAAAACAGGAAAAAGCTAATCAAGGAAAACTCCTTTTTTCGCACCGCCGCATAAAGGAAGTAAGCAAAGAAACCAATGAGCACGACAATCGGCATGCCGATGCAGAGGTATTTCGGTGCGTACTGCCAAGGCAACATATTGGACATCATCTGCTCCCCGTCAAAAATGGTACGCAAGCCCACGTTGTAGTTCGTGAATTTCGTCAATGAATAGACCACATTGTTCAATGGGTTTGCCAATGCAAAAGGCCACAACAATATGGCAAGTATGTAGCTCGCCACAATCACCACTACCAACAATTGCAAGATGTTGCCGACCAACTGGCGGTGTTTGCCGAAACGGTAAAAGTCGCGGATGCCACATTGCCCGATGTAATACAGACCGGCATACATGAAAAGCATCGGGTAGAGTATCAATCCGCCGGAACGGGTTCCCAAAGCCAAAGCTATCCCCAACACCAAACCAATCAAATGCCTCAGGCGCACCACCGGGAAATGGTCAAAAATCCGGATGGTATAGAAAAGTCCCAACACATACCCCACAGCAAAAGGCACGTCTTTCAAGTTGTTCATGCTGTGCCCGAAGAAACGCGGCGTGAAGAACATCATCAGAATTGCCATCAACCCACACAACCCGCCTCCCCAACGCAAACCCAACAACCCGACTGCCAATACACCGGTTGCCCCGACAAGTCCCCCGAAAAAGTGGCGCAATTCATAGTAATTGTCCACGTCAAACCAACGGCAAATGGCAGCCGTGATGACTTGCACCGTATTGCCGTACAGATGCAATGCCGTCTGCGGTTGGTTCAGTGCAGCCTTGTCCCCTTTAGCAAAGTAATCCAAAACATAACCGGCATGCCGATGGTCGACAAACTCATCACCCGTCACTCCGTAGTCTTTGCTGATGTAGGGCATGAAGATAAAAGTGAAACAGGCAAAGCAAATCAACAGCAGCCGGAACACCATGTCGCGCTGCACGCGGTCTGGCTTCCGGAACAGGTTACGGAAAAACAAGCCGGAGAACAAATACCGTGCTGGAAGTTTCCACGTATAATTCCGCCAAAGCATCCATTTGTTCACCTTAGCAACTGTTTTATCTGCCACATTTGCATTCAGTCGGGCAAATTTGAGTCCACCTACTTTTTGCAAACTGTAAGCAACGCTTGCCAGTACACTCCCGCCTAAATCTGTCCCGCCGTATGCTTTCAGAAAATCAGATTTCGCACCGATGAGCACAGGCGAAGCTATCACCTCCGGGTCTGCACTCCAGAGATTTTGCACCGTTCCCAACCACAATTTGCGTTTCCCCGATGCACAATAGCCCACCGGGCGTTTGGAGGGGTTTTGTTGTACATACTGCCTGCATATCGCATGGAGTTCCGTGTCAGACACACGGTTCTTGTCTGCCAACACAATCAAATCATGGGGAGCATTTCCCAACAGTTCTACATATTCCGCCTGAGAAACCGGACGGGTGCCGGACTCAAAAAGAATCACCGACCAATCACACGATGCCTGTTTATCTGCAATTTTTTCTTGTTTCATGAATAACAGCAATAATAGAATTAATCCACACAAAAGTAACTACTATTCTGTCATAAAACAAACAATTGTGAAAAATATACGGAAATCCTCTTTTTTATACAATAAAAAAAGCTGACAGGCTTTCGATGTTTAGAAATTGGTTGTAACTAAATAGAATGTATGCCATTCGAACCTGTCAGCATTATAATCAAACTACCATAAAATTCCCTTTATGAACGCACAAAGTAAGTAATTTTTTTTCATATCCACAAACCATTCTGCAATTTTTTCTGTAAAAAATGCGTTATGAAATGCGTTATGGCTTGTCCATTTCAACTCTTAACACCCTCTTCCCATCCGGCAATTCTGAAAAATAACAATTTACAATATCTTCCGGTAATAAGGAATCGATTTTTTCAGGCCACTCGATAAAACATTTGTGCCCGCTGTAAAAGTATTCCTCGCAACCAAAATCCAATGCTTCCTCTGCAGAATTTACCCGGTAACAATCGAAATGGTAAACCGGCTCTCCGTTTCCCGTTACATATTCATTGACAATGGCAAATGTAGGGGAGCTTACATCATCTTCCACTCCAAGGCAACGCCCTACCGCCTTGACAAAGGTCGTTTTTCCCACCCCCATCGGACCATACAAAGCAAAGACAGCCCGTTCCCCTACATAGGCTAAAAAACGGGCTGCCACTTTGTCTATCTCATTCAAGCTGTCAATAGTCCACTCCATTGCTTGGCTTTCATTTGTGGTTGACTCTCACTCTTTTGGCTTGGGCATGGTTCTCCTCGACTGCCTTCACCACCTCTTCTGCCAAGCGGGTAAAAGCGGCACCGGTAATGCTGTCCGGATCCAAAGCCACCGGTTTCCCGTCGTCTCCACCGTCGCAAATGCTCTGAACAATTGGGATTTGCCCCAACAAAGGAATTCCCCGTTCTTCTGCCAAACGCTTAGCGCCTTCCTTGCCAAAAATGTAATACTTATTCTCAGGCAACTCGGCAGGAGTAAACCAAGACATGTTTTCCACCAATCCCAAGACCGGCACATTGATGCCCGGCGATTCGAACATATTGATGCCTTTCACTGCATCTGCAAGTGCCACCTGTTGCGGCGTGCTCACCACAATGGCTCCTGTCAGCGCGACAGTCTGCACCAGCGTCAAATGGATGTCGCTCGTGCCCGGCGGCAGATCTATCAGCATATAGTCCAGCTCATCCCAATACCCTTGCTCTACCATTTGTTTCAACGCATTGGAAGCCATCGGTCCCCGCCATACAGCTGCCGATTCCGGGTCAATGAAAAAACCGATGGAGAGAATCTTCACCCCGTATTTTTCTACCGGCACAATCATGTCCTGCTCGTCGATTTTCTCTATATACGGCTGAGCCTCTTCACACCCGAACATTTTAGGCACGGAAGGTCCGAATATATCGGCATCCACCAGCCCGACTTTATATCCTTGCAAGGCAAGCGCCACTGCCAGATTTGCCGCCACGGTCGATTTGCCCACCCCGCCTTTGCCAGAGGAAATAGCAATAATGTTTTTCACCTTCTCCAATGAAAGCGGGCGTTCCAAGTCGTGCATGAAAACAGTTTCAATGTCTACTTCCTTGTAGTCTACCAACAAGGAGCGGCATTTTTTGGTAATCGTATTTACAAAAGGGTCGTCCGATTTCTGGAACACCAGCCGGAAAGCCACTTTATCTCCCTCGATGCGAATGCGCTGCACCATATCCAACTCCACAATATTCTTGGAAGTCCCCGGATATTTAACCTCGCGCAGCACGTCTCTGATTTCTTTTATTTCATCTTGTAGCATATCATTGATATTTTTACTGTCCCACAAAGGTAAAAAGATTTCGTCTCATGCGCAAGTACGTTTTACGATGAAAATACTTATTTCATACAACACCCACATCGGCAACGCCACCAAAAGCAATGTAAAGATGTCGGAAGTAGGTGTAATGACGGCAGCTATGATAAGAATGATGACAATCGCATGTCGGCGGTAGCGTTGCATGAACCCGGCAGACAGAAAACCGAGTTTGGCAAAAAGCCACGACAGCACCGGAATCTCAAACACAATACCCAACGCAAAACACATCATCAGCAACGTCCCCATATAGGAATTCAAGGTAATCATATTCTCTACCTCCGCACTCACTTGATACGTTCCCAAAAATCTAAACGTCAGGGGAAATATCAAAAAGTAACTCACTGCCACCCCCGTCATGAACATCACATAACCGCTCCCCACTACCCGCACCGCATATTTGCGCTCGTGTGCATAGAGTGCCGGAGAAACAAAACGGAACAACAAATACAATATGTAAGGCGACGCACAAAGCACCCCCACGCACAACGCCGTCTTCGCATGCATCAAGAATTGCCCTGCCAGCCCCGTATTAATCAAATCCACCGAAAAATCCGGCATCTCCGCCTCTGAAAACAGACCCGCCGCCCGGTTCAACAAACGGTAAGTCACAAAATCAGCATTCTTGGGAGCAAGGATTACCGCAAAAAGCTGCTCTTTGAAGAAAAAGGCAACCAACCCGCAGGCTACAGCGACCAATACCATTTTAATCAAATAGCCGCGCAAAACATCCAAATGCTCCCAAAAACTCTGATTCTCTTTCTTCATCCTATTTCTTTTCTTTGTCCGCCTCCTTCTGCTCCTCGTCGCGCCCCGTGCCGTTCATGCCTTCCTTGAAAGCACGCACGCCTTTGCCAATTCCTTTCATCATTTCCGGAATCTTCCGTCCCCCAAAAAAGAGCAGCACCACCAATACAATCAGCAAAATCTCCGGTGCGCCGATAGTATTAAATAACAACGGTTTCAACATATTCTATCGTTTTATGACATGATTAATAAACCAATAACCTCCTGCCACTTGCAGCAGCATGCCGGGAATGCCGAGACGGAAATCCTGCACAGCCACGGCAAACGAACCACACATCGCCCATTCGCCCAAAGTACCGACCACTTGATAAGCCAGCACGACCGTTGCCAATGCCCACAAAGATGCCTTTTTGAAATAACTTGCAGCCAAACCTGCAGCAACTGCCAAGACGCAAGATTTCAACAGAATGGCAGGCAAAACCGCCACTGCCGGCATGCCAAACAGCAACGAATTAAGCACCGGCGACAACACTGCAGTCAGCAATCCTACACGCCATCCATATTTATACGCTCCAACCAGCGTAAAAAAGTAAATCGGCAACCACACCATTCCGCCTTGCGGCATCAGGTGGCACAACTGCGGCAACGCAATATTCCCCAGCACAAAAAGCCCCGCTGCCACGTATGTCTTTACCGCGTCATACGGCAAAGAATAAAGTTTCGCTACATTTGTTTTCATCATCTATCTCATTTAAAGTTATTTATTCTGTCCTTGGCTCGCTATGAACTTCGCTATCTCTTTCACACACATTTCCGGCGTATTCAGATTCCGGCACAACTTCTCCACCGGGCACCAATCCGTCTTTGACCGGTTTTCGATGTGGTCTACTTCCTGCTTGCACCTCACCTCCACTCCGTTCTGCTCCAGCAACTCCCGTGCCGGCGTACTCATCACCAGGGCATACACCCCACTCACTTTCCCACACGCCAGCAATGCCGCAGCCCCCTTCCCCACCACCTTGTCTGCTACCAACGCCCCCGCCAGCATTTCCGGCTCCTCGCTTACCAAATGGTAAAGGTCTCTCACGCCCCGCTCCCAATAAAACCGGATTCCTTTCTCCACATGGGAAATCACACACGAGCATTGCTCTTTCAGCAACAACCCGGCTATTTCATCCCATTCCGGCTCCGTTCGCAAAACTGGATATTCAAAACTCATAACGCTGTCCGTTTTTCTGATTCACACTACAAAAATAGCCATTTCTCCCCAAACAACCCGTAAACAATTTACAGATTTTACTACCCATTTTACAGCCTCGCCCTTCACGTTGCTCAAATCAAGGTATTATACTCCCTTAACCGCTTCCGCCTCGACAAATAATCAGGGCACACCGACTTCATCAACCGCCAGAAAGCCGCCGAATGGTTCTTTTCCACCGTATGGCATAATTCATGCAGAATTACATAGTCAATCAATTCATCCGGCAACTTCATCAACTTCACGTTCAAACTGATATGATTGTCATACGAGCAACTTCCCCAGTTCGACACATTATTCCGAAAACCCACCTGTTCATACTTAAATCCAAACCTCTCTGCATACGCCCTTACCCGTTGCGGTAAATATTGCTTGGCTTCCAATCGGTATACCTCTACTAAAAACTTCCCCACAATCCCCTCAATGCGCCGGAAATCCGTCCCCTTCGGAATCAGCAGTCGAAACACCTTTCCCTCAATACGGTACGAAGGTTCCCGTTCTGCAGTCTCCTCAATCTTCAGCACGTGCAGCTTCGTCGCAATCTCTGCCCCAATGCCCAACCCAACGCCTCCTTCCTGCTCGCGTCGCTCCACTTGCTCACGATTACGCATCAGCCACTCCCGATTCTCCTCCAAAAAACTTGCCACCATCCTGCGCCCCACGCCCGGCGGCACACATACCCACACCCCTCTCCCTGCCGCCATCCGCAGGCTCAGGCGTTTGATATGGCTTCCACGCCGCACCTTTATCACACCGAATCCGGGCAAATCTATCGTTTCCATACTTTTATGCACAAAAAATGTACCGGCACATCAATGCACTCCTCAATACATCGACACACCGGTACTCCCCTACAATCCCAATAAACCAAATACTCAACCTTTTTGCTTTACTAATTCGCTCAATTGCGTGAAAGATTGGTCTACAGACTCCATCAAATCCTTGCAGATACCTTTGTAATAAGCCTTGCGTTCTCCCTTCGCAACGCTTTTCCCCTCATTCACGCGGCGGCGCAAATCATTCCGCTTGTTAATCACGCCTTCCACTATATCTGCTACATTATCGGTAGACTGTCCGTATGCCAAACAATTCAGCGAATCGTCTATTACAGCAAACGTCAAATAATCGATATCCTTTTTTAATCTTCTAATACTTGCCATATTCGTTTCAATTTTAAGTTCCCCAAAGGTACATATATTTCCGGAAATACAAGCCCTTTGCCCTAAAAAATTTGTTTTTTTAACGAAATACCCCTACCGGTTCTCCTATAAACGGGATATACGCGCTGCCAGCAGCAAATCCAACGTCGTCATCGCCGCCATCGCCTCCACCACCGGCACTGCCCTCGGCGCCACGCACACATCGTGCCGCCCCTTCACCTCAAGCTCCACCTCTTCCCCCTTTCGGTTCACGGTCTTTTGCCGCCTCGCAATAGAAGCCACCGGCTTAAAAGCCACCCGAAAATATGCCTCCTCTCCTATTGTCACGCCTCCCTGAATACCGCCGGAACGATTTGTTGCCACTGCCACTTTCCCGTCCTGCAAAACAAAAGCATCATTGTGCTCACTGCCCCGCATGCCCGCCGCACGGAATCCCATGCCATATTCAAACCCTTTCGCCCCATTAATGCCCATCATCGCGTATGCCAGGCACGCTTGAAAACGGTCAAACACCGGTTCCCCCAGCCCCGCAGGCAATCCCAATATCCGGCACGACACCACGCCCCCTACGCTGTCCCCTGCACGCCTCGCTTCCTCCAATACCTTCTCCATCCTCCCCGCGGTCTCCACATCCGGGCAACGCACCGCCTGCCTGTCCACTTCCTCCACTGTCTCCGGCACAATTCTTTCCGGCAATACCACGCTCCCCACTTGTGACACATAGCCTACCACACGGATTCCCCGCCTTCCCAACACCTGCTTGGCTATCGCTCCGGCAACCACCCGCGCCACATGTTCCCGCGCAGAAGCCCGTCCCCCGCCTCTCCAATCCCGCACCCCGTACTTCATCTCCCACGCATAATCTGCATGCGAAGGGCGGTACACTTCCCGCAACGCCTCATAATCCTCCGGGCGGCAATCTCCATTACGCACCACAAAACCGATAGGCATCCCCGTTGTCTTCCCCTCCAACAGCCCGGACAGCAATTCCACCCGGTCAGCTTCCTGCCGCGTCGAGCCCCATGCCGACTGCCCCGGACGCCTCCTGTCCAATTCCTTTTGTATCCCCTCCAACGACAACTCCTCCCCCGCCGGGCAACCGTCCACCACCCCTCCGAGCGCCGCTCCATGCGACTCCCCAAAAGACGTCAGCCGGTAATGCCTCCCTATCGTATTCATTTCGTTAATCATTCATCGTTAATCGTTCATCGTCTCAATGGCATCCTCCGCAACCGCCATCACCGCATCCACTGCCACAACCTCCGTCTGAACTGCAACCGTGGCAACCGCCGCACTTGTGCGACTTCAATGCCTCCAGTTCCTCGTCCGTCGCGTCACGCTCTGCAATCACCTTGCCCTTAAAATACAAATCCTTTCCTGCCAGCGGGTGATTGAAATCCATACGCACCTCGTCCCCGCTGATTTCCACAATCCGCCCCTGCAACCGCCTGCCCAGGCTGTCCATCATCGGCAACACATTCCCCACCGTCATCTCCTCTGCCTCCACATCTTTGAAAATATCCTTGGGCAAATCCACAATCATGTCCTCATTCACCAACCCGTAGGCATTCGCTGCCGGAATCTTGAAATCAAACGCATCCCCTGCCACCTTTTCCAACAAATTCATTTCAAAATACTCCAGCGTCTGCCCCTGACCGCAAATAAACGTCAACGGCTGTTCTGCCCCTGCCGACTCAATCGGCTGTCCTTCCGGTTCCGTCCGCAACTCATAACTTACGGACACATGCTTATTCTTTGTAATCATCTTCTTCTCAATTTTAAAAATTCAAATCCCCGCAAAGATACGAAAAACTTTCAACCTCCGCCACCTTTCCCAAAAATCCTCTCCGAAAATAAAAGCGGGTGCGCTGCCCGGCACACCCGCTCCCGATTTTCTCCCTGCCTTTTCCTTATACCAAAGGAAGATACACAGACGGGGACGTATCCTTTCCATCCTTATCAATGGCGTATGCATACAAATGGACGTTGTCCTTATTCCAACCCGGCTCCAACACCTCCGTGATGGAAGCCTCCGTTCCGCGTGTGCCCAACTCCAGCTGGTAAGCCTGCAACAAGTTGCTCTCCACAAGAACCACATTCACCTTGTCCGACTTCAGCTTGCCGGGAAACTCCCTCCCCTCGATGGGTGTAAGAGTAAACGAAAAAGAATTACTCTCCTCCAGATAACTCGCCTCCACGTTCGGCACAATCAAACTCCCTTCCGCAAAAACGGCATGCTCATAATCAAACGTCACCAACCCGCTGTCCAAATCCTCCACCATGCAATTCCCGATATTCAACCGCACGAAATAATTCGCTGCACTCAAATACTTCGGCACATGCAACAACGTTTCTTTCAACACGTAGCGCAACCGGCTGCCCAACTTGCCCGTGAAACCGAACTTCAGATGCTGCTCCTTCTCCACATCCGAAAAATCCCTCTCCTTGGGCATTGCCTTTTTGCGCCCCAAACAACGGTCGTCCACCTTGTAAAACACCGTTCTGTCCATCGACCCCGAAAGGTCACCTGCTACTACTGGATACAATTCCATAATTACTTCATTTTTAAGTCAAACAATAATATTCATTCTCCCCTACTCAAACAATGCATTGTCTCTGTCTCCTTTCGGCTACAAAGATATAGTCAAATTTTTCGGATTTCCAAATTTTCAGCCATTTATTTCTACTAAAAATAGCTGCAATATATTTAATATACAATAAATCAACACCATACTCACCTCCTTTTCCCCAAAAAATCCGCAAAAAACGAGGATCCGTCAAAATGCCTTTTTCATGCTCCCTCCCCCCTTCGGGGTACTCCCCTAACTTAGGAGGAGAATTTAAAATATCTGGTATTCAAGCTCCTCCTCTATTACTATGATTTCATCAAACATTTTGTGTTAAAATAGGGAGATAAAATTGGTTTTTCC
>CALUKF010000071.1 GCA_944321145.1 uncultured Odoribacter sp.
TCTTTGAAAAATTTCTGCCGTGCCTTCTGCATCTCCACAATGAACCGCTCCCCCTTCACATTCTCGCAGTACACGTCAAACACCGCTTTCCGGTCTCCTTCCGCACGTCCCAGCTGTTCCGCGTTCAAATACGTCACATCCGTAATCTCCGCCTCGTCCCGCAACAGCGCATTCAGGAATCCGATCAACAAATCCTTGTTCATCGGCGTCCCAAACAACAGCTTGAAACCAAAATCCGTATAAGGGTTCACATATCTGCCTGTCATGATTTCCTGTTTTTATAAAGCAAAGATACGCATTTTCTCTTCAATTCTGCAATATGGCATAAAAAAACTCCGCAGACCTTACAATCTGTGGAGTACACATTCAGTTACAACCAAACTTATAGCCTAAGACACCTTCATATTAACACCCCAAAGGTAGGGCATTATTTTTTAATATGCAACCTTCCCTGCAAAATATATTTAAAACAATCATACACCCAATACAATATTGGCGTCAATGTTCAATTTCCGGCTTATTTCACGTGCAACCCGTAAAGTCGGTTCACATTTCCCGGATATATAATCGCTGAAACGTGACGGGCTAACGCCAATCTGTTTCGCCAACAATTTTTGATTCAGCCCCAACTCATACATCCGTAATTTCAATACGTCTGCCAATGAAGGCTCCCCCAAGGCAAAATGTTCTTCTGAATAATCTGCCACAAGATTGGAAAGCAACTCCAACTCTATGCTATTCGGATCATCCAAAGGCGTTTCATCCGTAACCAAAGGCAAAAGTTCCTCCACCCTTTTTACCGCCCAATCATATTGGGCTTTCGTTTCTATCTTTGCCATAACATCATATTTTTGAACAGTCTGCTATCTTGTCATATTCAACATGAGTGCCTACAAAGCGGATATAAACAAACTTTATCGTAAACTTTATCACAACCACCAAACGGTAATGATTGCCCTTAATATTAAAAGCATAATGCTGGTTTCCCACATTGTCAACCGCATTAAATGTTTTCTTTATATCTGCAAAACAAGTCCATTCACTCCGCTTTACAATCGTGCTCCACTCCTGCAAAGCAACTTTGGTGTCGGGATGTTGTTCTGCATATTCTTTTAGTGTTTGTTCTGTAAATATCCGCATGGAACTCTAATTATCATAGGACAAAGATACAACGAAAATTCTAATATTCGAAACAAAATTCCAATATTTAAAACAAATTCATTCCTTTTGCGAAACAAATTCCCGGAAACAAGCGTCAGCCTCCGCCTTTTTTATGGCAGACAATTTCCCTTTTGGGTTTAATGCCTCCCATATCCTTCCCGCTTCTTCCCGGCATTCTTCCGCTCCAGTATAATAATGGCAATAGCTGTAAAGCCGGTATTTCAACGCCCCGTCCGCCATCTCCGGAAGCAATTTTTCTGCCTGCTCCAACGCTTCTTCCAACAACTCTTCTTTCCCCGTCACTTCATAGGCATCCATCACTGCCAACAGTACCCGTGCGCGCGTGTCCTCATCCGACATGCCTTCATATCCCTTCAACAACCCCCAAGACAAAGCGCAAACCTCCTCCTGCAAACGCCGCATCCCTTCCTCCACCGGAGGGCAGCCCCGTTCCCGCAATCTGTGCATCTCCTCCACCCGCCCTGCCAACAAGCTGCACGCGCCTGCAAAATCCAACCCCGCCATGCCACTTCCCGACAAGTCATAGCTTTCCCCTAATCTTTCCATATCTTTCATTTTTAGCCGCCACCGGAAGAATCGAACTTCCGCTCCCTGCTCCAGCAGTGGCGACGTTGCCTTCGGGGGTCCCCCACCAATACTTGCGTATCAATTCATATTCGGTCTGTTATCCTATATATGTAGCAACCCACGGCGACGCCACCGGGAGACTCTTTTACGTCCCAACATGACAAGGAACCTGTTTCAGGCAATTGGGACTCGAATTCCGGTAAGTCATTTGAATAAAGATAGTTATGATGTCGCTTTAAACGTTCGTTTAAACGGACAAGGTAATGGAACCAAAATGATGGTATGCCGTAAGAATAGAAATTGGTAAGTATGTTGTAGTTACAATTTTCCGCAAAAATGAATAGGGAGTTGTATTATTAAACGAACGTTTAATCGGACAACGCAAAGGTATGACATTATTCTTTTATAACAAACTTTCCTGACATCTTTTTTATTTCCACCCCCGTCAAGCAACTAAAAAACAGCCATTCAAAAAGACATCCCACCCCAAGCAATCCCACTTTCCCGCTCCAGCCCCTCCCGGGTTCCTCCCACTTACCCCCGGCACCTGCCGCTATCTCCGGGGCTTTTCCGGGGTCTCAGCCCAAGGAGTACCCAACAGGTACCCAATGAGTACCGAAGGAATGTGGGAGAATCTCAAGACCATCGTATAAGATGATAGGCTCCTCCTTTAAAGCAATGGCAAATAAGAAAGTCACTTTTAAGTAGGGAGGGGTGGGGTAGGGGAAGGGAACAAAAAAGAGGCGCACCACTGGGGCACGCCTCCGAGGCTTATGTGTATGTATGTGCATCAAATGCCGAAACTGAATGTGCCGAGCTGTTCGTAGATGGCACTGATGAGTCCGAGGGCGATGACGCCGATGGTGCATGCCACGAGGCTAATGCGGGTGTAGGCGTCGGAATGCACGGTCTCGATGGGGGTGTCATTCTTGTTGATGAACATGGCTTTTACCACCAGCAGGTAGTAGTAGAGCGAGATGATCGTGTTGAGGCAAGCGATGAGCACCAGGACGTAGAACCCTTCTTGCGCGGCTGCGGCAAAGATAAAGAATTTGCTGAAGAAACCGGCAAAGGGCGGGATTCCTGCCAAGGAGAAAAGCGCAAGCATCATGACGAAACTGAGTCGCGGATTGGTCTTATACAGCCCATTGTAGTCGTTGATGGTTATCTTGCCGGTGCGGTGCTCGATGATGCCGATGACACCGAATATGGCAAGGTTGGATATCATGTAAACCAGGATGTAGTAGACCAAGGAGGTCATCCCCAATTCGTTCCCGCTGATAACACCCAAGAGGATGTAGCCCGCCTGTGAGATGGACGAGTAGGCGAGGAAGCGCTTGAGGTTTTGCTGGCGGATGGCAAAGAGGTTAGCAACGGTGATGGTGAGCACGATGAGCGCGTAGCAGATGGTGCGCCATTCATCAATGAGGTTGCCAAACACTTTGTAAAGGATGGTCATCAATACGAATGCGCCTGCCCCTTTGGAAATAACGGAGAGATAGGCGGTTACCGTAGTGGGAGCACCTTGGTAAACGTCCGCTGTCCAGAGGTGGAAAGGCACCAGGGAGATTTTGAAGAATAATCCAACAGCGAAGAAGGCAAATGCCATGATTTGCAGCGTGCTGCCATCAATGTGAGCGGGCAGGTCTGCGAAGTAGAGCGTCCCCGTTGTCCCGTAAATGAGGGAGATGCCGTAGAGGGACAGCCCGGAGGCGAATGCCGCCGAGAGGATGTATTTGGCTCCGGCTTCGGCAGTGTCGTGTTTGTATTTGTCGTATGCTGCGAGCACGGCGGTGGGAATGGATGCCATTTCCAGCCCGATAAAGAACATCAGGAAGTTGCCCGAGCTAATCATGAAATACATGCCGAGAAGGGTGGAGAATAGGATAAAATAGAATTCTCCGCGCCGGATAAGCACTGCTTCGCTGTGAAGCCAATTGCGGGCTTGAAGCAGGACAATGAGCGTACCAACGTTGAGGATGGTTTTCACGATGTCGCCCATGGGGGTGTTGATAATCATTCCCCCGAAGGCTTCGCTCGCCTCCGACGGGAAGAGGTTCAACAGGGTGTGTGCCAGGAATAGTACACATGCGACAGGATGGAAGTAATTCAGGCTTTTCTTGGAGCCGAATATATCATACACCAAGAGGATGACCATCACTGCGATGAGCGACAATTCTTCTTTCAGGAATAAAAAATTGGAATAACCCATATCTTTTTACATTGAATGTTGAACATGAATTTTTTAATTAAAACGGCCACAGGCTGTCGACGCTGAAGTGAATCATATCGGATACCCAAAGCGGGGCAAGCCCTATGCCGGCGATGGCGATGATGAGCACGATGACGGCAAAGCGTTCGTACCACACGGCATCGGTCAGCTGTTTGTGGTGTTCGTTGACTACGGCGCCATAGAGCAATTTGCCGACTACGCGCAGGATGTAGACTGCTGTGATGACAATCGACGTGCAGGCGATGACGGTCATTACCCGGTGGAATACGTCCGCATTCTGGAAGGCACCGACGAAAATGGTCATTTCAGCGACGAAGCCGCTCAAACCGGGCAATCCAAGGGATGCCAAACCGGCGATGACGTATCCGACGGCAAGGAAGGGCATGATTTTCATCAAACCGCCCATCTCGCGGATGTCACGGGTGTGCGTGCGCCCGTAAATCATACCGATTAACGCAAAGAAGAGAGCGGTCATCAAACCGTGGCTGAGCATCTGCATAACAGCACCCGTCATGGCGGTCTCGTTGTACATCAGGATGGCAAAAAGCACAAGCCCGCAGTGGCTCACGGAGGAGTAGGCATTGATGTATTTCAAGTCGGTCTGCACAATGGCTGAATAGGCGCCATAAACCACGCTGATGCCGGTGAGCAGGATGAATATCCAGGAGAGTTCCTTGGCGGCTTCGGGCATCAGGAAAATGGCAACCCGGAAGCAGCCGTAACCACCCAATTTCATCAACACTCCCGCGTGGAGCATGGATACTGCTGTCGGCGCAGAGGCGTGACCGTCGGGACTCCATGTGTGGAAGGGGAAAAGAGCTCCCAATACACCGAATCCGATGAAAGTAAGCGGGAATATCCACCGCTGCATGACTTCGGGAATGTGCTGTTCTGCCAACTCCAGCAGGTTCATGGTAGATGCCCCGGAAGCAAAATAGATGCCAAGGATGCCGACCAGCAGGAGGGCGGAACCACCCATCAACATGAGGGTCAGCTTCATGGCTGCATATTCTTTTTTGCCGGTTCCCCATACACCGATAAGCAGGTACATGGGTATCAAGGCGATTTCATAAAACATGAACATCGTGAAGAGGTCGGTGGAAATGAAGAATCCAAACACTCCGATGCTCAAGAGGCAGAACCACAGGAAGAATTCTTTTGGCATCGTCTCAATCTTCCAAGAAGTGAAGGTGCCGGTGAATACAATGATAGAAGACAAGAGAAGCATAGCTACAGAAATGCCGTCCACCCCGATGGAATAATGGATGTTGAGAGGGGCGTACCACACGGCAGAGGCGGTAAAGAGCATCGCCTCGGTGTTGCCGGCATTCCGTTCTCCGATATACATGAAGGTCAGGACAGCTGCCAGTATCAACAGCAGGGAAGAACCTGTTGCGCATATCCAGCGAATCTGTTTCATGTTTCTTGTCATAAACAGCCCGCACAACATCAATACGGGAATCAAGACAAATAAGGATAGAAAATTCATAATCTCACTTTTAAATTAACACCACTAACAATACAATTAATAGGGTTCCTAACAGGAATACAAAGGCATATTGCTGCACCTGTCCGGACTGCAAGCCCCGGATGAGGACGGATGCCCGTTGGGTCACGTAGGCAATGCCGTTCATCGTCCCGT
This sequence comes from uncultured Odoribacter sp., assembly GCA_944321145.1. GTDB lineage: Bacteria > Bacteroidota > Bacteroidia > Bacteroidales > Marinifilaceae > Odoribacter. The sequence continues at coordinate 5,625 of CALUKF010000071.1, forward strand.
CAATCACATGGCGGTCAAACCAAGCAATCGGGCGGGATACGCAATTGAAGATAATCCGTTTCGTGATAAACAGATAAAATTCGTCTATGTAGAAACGATGGTATGCTGCCCGGTGGAAGTGCGGGAACATGTTGAGCAGGCGTTCCGGAATGTCGCACTTGGACTTGTAGAAATAGGTAGCAATGCCAATGGCTATCAATGCGATGACTACGCTTGCGATGGCAACACCCAGGTTCAGGTGAATCGTGTAAGGTTGCCCGTCGCTGCTGACAAATTGCCCGAAGGGGATGAATCCGGCAAAGACCGTGATGATTGCCAGTATCATCAAGGGGATGGTCATGGATTTCGGCGCTTCGTGCGGCGTATGCTCGTGCTTTGCCGGCGTACCCCAGAAAATGCCGTAATAAAGACGGAACATATAGAATGCCGTAAGTCCTGCCACGAAACTCATGAAGCACCCGAATACCGGTGAGAAAGAGAATGTGGCTGACAGGATTTCGTCCTTACTGAAGAAGCCTGAGAACGGCGGGATGCCCGCAATGGCAAGGCAAGCAATCAGGAAGGTGATGTGGGTGACAGGCATGTATTTCCGCAAACCGCCCATGCGGCTCATTTCGTTGCTGCCAATGGTGTGGATAATGGCTCCTGCACACAAGAACAACAAAGCTTTGAACATGGCGTGGGTGAACAGGTGGAACATAGAAGCCATGTAGCCGGTACCTTCGTGTCCGCCCATGCCGGAGACACCCAAGGCTACCATCATAAAGCCGATTTGCGAAATGGTAGAGAAGGCGAGCACCCGCTTGATATCTGTCTGCATGCAGGCTACCACAGCGGCATACAGCGAGGTGAATGCACCTACATAGGCAATGCCCACCAGTACTTCCGGCGCTGCAATGATGTAGAGCGGGAAAAGGCGCGCTACCAAGAACACGCCGGCAACCACCATCGTGGCGGCATGTATCAATGCAGACACAGGCGTCGGACCTTCCATTGCGTCCGGCAACCAGATGTGCAAGGGGAACATGGCAGATTTTCCTGCACCACCGATGAATATCAGTGCCAATGCCCAGCTCATGACAGAAGCCCCCATGAATGTTACTCCGGCTGCTCCGGAGAATACAGACGTGTCGCCGGAGGTCAGTGCCTCAAAGTCGAATGTGCCGGTGAAGAACGAAAGCAACAAGATACCCAGCAAGAAACCAAGGTCGGCAAAGCGGGTCACAATGAACGCTTTTTTAGAAGCGGCAATGGCTTCCGGCTTGGTGTAATAGAATCCAATCAACAGGTAAGAGGATACGCCTACCAATTCCCAGAAGATGTACATTTGGAAAATATTGGGGGCGACAACCAACCCCAGCATGGAGAAGGTAAAGAGGGACAGGAAAGCATAGTAACGCTGGAAACCGCGTTCGCCTTTCATGTATCCCATGCTGTAGATGTGCACCATGAGTGACACTGTCGAAATGACAACAAGCATCATGACTGAAATCGGGTCGAGCAATATTCCTAACGAAATCTGCAAGTTTTCAGTGAAATGCAGCCAATCAAAATTGTAGGGCAACAGTTTCTCATACGCGCCGTCTACGCGGGGCATCAAAAAGTATTGTCCTGCCGTCATGTAGGCAAGCAATGCCGTCACCGCAAGCGAAAGCGTTCCGATACACCCTGCCACTGCCGGGCGCAATTTCATCCCGAATAATCCGAGTCCTATAAAAGTGAGCATCGGAAGAAGGAGGATTAATAATGTATATTCCATAGTTCCTAATCTTTTAATTTATCAAGGTTCTTCACTTGGATGTTCCGGATGTTCCGGTAAACATTGATAATGATAGCTATTGCCACAGCCGTTTCACACGCTGACACACCGATGGCAAACAGGGTGAAAAAGAAGCCCTCCATCTGTCCGGGGAAAAGGAAGCGGTTGAACGCCACGAAGTTGATGTCCACCGAGTTTAGAATCAACTCTATGGAAATCAGCACTGCCAGCATATTGCGGCGGGTGATGAATCCGTAAATTCCGGCAAACAGCATGATGGTGCTGATAACCAGATAATATTCCATTGTTATTTCCATAGTATTCAATTTTTTATCGTTTACGCGCTATCAAAATACCTCCGATGATACATGCCAGCAACAATACACTGATGACCTCAAAGGGCAACAGGTATTGGTATTTCTCCGTGCCCATGAGGGCGGTGCCGATGACTTTTTGGTTCACCTCGTCGCCGATGACGTGGGAAGCGGGGAAAGGATGTGTCATGGTAATGAATATGCAAATGGCAGCTCCTACAACTGAGGCGACAAGCCCCGCGAGTACTTTGCTGTTTTTGATTTTCTCCTTGATGCCGCTGTCAGAGCGTGTCAGGAAAATAGAAAATACATACAAGACAATGATGCCGCCTGCATAGACCGTCAACTGGACTGCTCCCAGGAAAGAGTAGTTCAATTGGAAATAGATGCCTGCGGTGGCAAACAGCACGAACAGCAAATAAGTCGCCGAGCGCAGGATTCGCTTGGTGGTCACGGTCAAAATGGAACAGACAACAATGACTGCTGCCAGAAACAAGAAGACCGCTTGTGATAAAGTTATTTCCATCTCGAATTTAATTTTTACAGGTTCAAATTTTAAACTTTAGCATCCGACCCGGCGAGTTTAGATCCCGGTTTGTTCAGTTGCTCGATTAATTTCTCACGAGTGAACACGGCATGTTCATACGTCGGTATGAAGTCAATGGCGTGATGGGGGCAAGCCCTGACGCAAAGCTGGCAGTAGAGGCAACTTCCATGGTCATACATGTAGCGTCTCAGTACTTTCTTTTTCTTTTCGTCTTCGGTGGTCACCATGTCGAATTCAATGTGAATCGTGTCGTTGGGGCAGTTCATTTCGCAAATGCCGCAGGCAACGCAATGGTGCTCGTTGTTCTCGTCGTGGAGCATGATGAGCTCCCCGCGGAAACGGTCGAACATTTTGAGCGTCGCGCGGTTTTCCGGATACTTCTCAGTCACTTTTTTGGTAAAAAATTCGACGAGCGTAATCCACATCCCCTTTAACAAGGAAGCTAATCCTTTGAAGAAATTGCTGAAATATTGTTGTACACTATTCATAATCCAATGGCTTAAAAATGTAAATCGAATGCTACTACAACAACCATCAAAAGCAGGTTGCAGAGGTTGATGGGCAACAGGTATTTCCATTCGAGCCTCAGCAATTGGTCAATACGCAGGCGCGGGAAAGTCCATTTGAACCACATGATGATAAATACCATGACCGCACTTTTTGCCAAGAACCAAATGAGGGACGGAATGTAGTCCATGATGGCGTTGAACGATTCCCAGCCGGGAATGTGCAAAGGCATCCAGCCGCCCCAGAACAAAGTGGTCGCTACGGCTGCCACAATGAACATGTTGACAAATTCGGCAACATAGAAGAAACCGAAATGCATGCCTGAATATTCAGTATGGTAACCGGCTGTCAATTCTGACTCTGCTTCCGGCAAGTCGAACGGTCCGCGGTTGGTCTCGGCAGTACCGGCAATCAGGTAGACAACAAAGGCTACGAAGGCAGGAATGTGCCCCTTGAAAATGAACCAGCCGTCGGCTTGGCTCTCGACAATGGTGGAAAGCTGCATGCTTCCGGAAAGCACGACAATGGTCAGGATGGAAAGCCCGATGGACAATTCATAACTGATCATTTGCGCACCGCTTCGCATGGCGCCAATCAACGAGAATTTATTATTACTTGCCCATCCTGCCAGCAAGATGCCCACGATACCAATGGACGAGGCGGCTATCAGGAAGAAGATACCCACATTGAAATCCAAGATTTCAAGCCCTTTGGCAAAAGGAATACAGCTGAATGCCAGCAAGGATGAAATGATGACAATGTAGGGGGCGAGATTAAACAGGTAGCGGTCGACATGTTTGATTTCGATGATTTCCTTAATCAGCATCTTAATCATATCGCAGACGACCTGCACGGTGCCGAACGGTCCCACCCGGTTCGGTCCGAGGCGGCATTGGAAAGCTGCACAAACTTTGCGCTCTGCATAAATCAATGCCAAAGCGAAGAGTGCGTAAGCCACCAACAGGCATATTCCGATGAGTACACATTCTGTGATGTTTACCAGCGAAGCCGGCAACCAGCTACGCAGCAACTCATCGATCCAATCTGTAACAACTTTAAAGTCAAACATATTTACTATTTTTCAATGAATACTTATTTATCGGTCAATATCCGGTACAACATAGTCAAGCGAACCGCCGATGGCAATCAAGTCGGCTATTTTGTTGTGGCTTGCCAACAAATCGACTACCGACACCAAAGGCAATCCCGGAGAACGGAATTTCAAGCGGTAGGGGTATTTGTCACCATGGCTTTCGATGAATACGCCAAATTCGCCACGGGCAGCTTCCACGGATTTGAAATATTGCCCCTCGGGCAGCTTGATGATGGGCTTGGTCTTCACGGCATAATCGCCGGCAGGAATGTTGTCAACCAACTGTTCCAAAATGTGCAGCGACTCAACGATTTCATCCATGCGCACCATGTAGCGGCTAAATGTATCGCCTTCCGTGTAGAGCACTTCGTTGAAATCCACCTTGTCGTATACACCGTAAGGATGTATTTTGCGCACATCGCATGCCCAGCCCGAACCGCGGCCGGAAGGTCCGGTCACGCCATAGGAAATGGCGTCTTCCCGAGAAAGAATGCCGATGTGTTTCATACGCTGTTGGGCAATGATGTTGCCGGTAAACAAGCCATGATATTCTTTCAGCATCGGGGGCAAGTATTTGATAAAATCCTTGATGCGTTTCACCAAGTTGGGGTGGATGTCTGCCATCACGCCACCGATGCAGTTGTAATTCTGAATCAGGCGCCCGCCGCAAGTCTCTTCGAGCATGTCCAGGATTTTCTCCCGGTCACGGAAACCGTACAGGAATGCCGTCAACCCGCCCAAGTCCATACAGAACGTGGAATAGAACAGGATGTGCGAGGAAATGCGGGTCAGCTCGTCCATGATGGTGCGGATGTATTTGACACGTTCGGGTACCTCGATGCCCATCGCTTCCTCGATACACATACACAGGGCATGGCGGTTCATGTGTGCGGACAGGTAATCCAGGCGGTCTGTCAATGCCAGGGTCTGCGGATAAGTCAGGCTCTCGCACATTTTTTCAATGCCCCGGTGGATGTATCCGCAATTGACGTCTACTTTTTTCACGATTTCGCCTTCCAGGGATACCCTGAAACGCAATACCCCGTGAGTGGCAGGGTGCTGCGGTCCGATGTTTACGACATATTCGTCGTCTTCAAAAATGGTATGCACCTTTTCTTCCAATTCCCCGGATTCGGTCAATTCTACCGTCGGGACAATGTCTTCATTGACTTCGCTTTCCAGACGGACGGGGTTGATTTCCGGGTCAGTGTTATAGTCTTTCCGGAAAGGATAGCCCACCCAGTCGTTGCGCAGGAACAAACGGCGCATGTCGGGGTGGTTGATGAACCGGATGCCGAAGAAACCGAATACCTCGCGTTCATTGAAATTAGCCGTCGCCCACACGTCCGACACGCTGGGCAACTCCGGATTCTCACGGTCTGCCGTTTCTTGGCGCAGGACGATTTCATGCTTCAAAGTGGTGGAGCGCAGGTGGTATATCACGCCCAGCGTTTCTCCCCAGTCCATGCCGGTCATGCAGACCAAATAGTCAAATTGTAAATCCTTGTCGTTTTTCAGCCGTACAGCCAAATTGTGGAAAGAAATGGGCGGCACGCTGACCGTCAGGAATGCTTTCTCCTCAATTGTGGCATCGGGAACAATACTTAATATTTTCTCTTTCATAGCTCTCGTCATTCTTCGTTACTGTTCGGATCTTCCTGCCGGTTGCGTCCGCCAAGGAATTTTTCCATCTTAATCTTGCGTTGCAGTTGCAACATGCCGTAAAGCAGAGATTCAGGACGTGGAGGACAGCCCGGAATGTATACGTCCACGGGCAAAATCTGGTTGACGCCTTTTACCACATGGTAGGATTTTTTGAAAGGTCCTCCCGAAATGGCGCAACCGCCCATGGCAATCACATACTTGGGGTCTGCCATCTGGTCATACAAGCGTTTCAGCACCGGTGCCATCTTGTGGACAATCGTCCCGGCAACGATGATGACATCTGCCTGGCGGGGGCTGGCACGCGTCACTTCAAACCCGAAACGGGCAAAGTCATAACGCGCCGCGCCTACTGCCATAAATTCAATACCGCAGCAGCTCGTGGCAAAAGTCAGAGGCCACACGGAGTTGGAGCGTCCCCAGTTGATAAGGTCGTCCAGATTCCCCACAATGATGTCTGTGCCGTTGGCTCTCAATTGTTCGAGGTACTCATTGTCTTTGAAGTCCTCGTACTTCATGGATTTTATTTTGGGCTCTTTCATACGCTAAAATAGTTTATTTCCATTCCAATGCCCCCTTCTTCCAGGCGTATGCCAGACCGAGGATTAAAATCACAAGAAAAAACAGGACATTGACCAAGCCTGCCACACCGGTGTCCTGCACGGTGACAGCCCACGGAAACAGGAACACTGCTTCCACGTCAAACATCAAGAACAGGATGGCAAACAAATAATACCCTGCCTTGAACTGCATCCACGACCCGCCCCGTGTCGGGATACCGCAC
>CALUKF010000072.1 GCA_944321145.1 uncultured Odoribacter sp.
GAGGCGCAGAATCTGAGATTGCACTATAAAGGACCATTGGGCAATTCCGAAGACCAAATCCCCAATGTGCCTCTGGCACCCAATACGCACGTGGTGCTGAAGGGCGATGTGGCTAATTTCGGACTTGTATCGGGCACCATCACCGCTACAGTGGATAATGACTGGACAGACGCAAACCACAACTTCCCTGATTAGAAAAGCGGCAGCCTCAACACACCAGCCCTTCAAGCGGATTGCAACCCCCTCTTGTTCAGTCCTTTCTCGTTCAAGCGGATTTGCAATCCGCTTTCGTTTAAGTCATTGTCGTTCAAGCGGATTTGTAATCCGCTTGCTTATAATATGGGAATTACAAATCCGGCGGAACGAGAAGGAATACACGTGATTACAACTCCGGCGGAACAAGATTTAAACTGTCTTTTAGAAAAACGATGCTTTTCAAAAAGGAAATTGTATCTTTGTGACAAGATTTCCCGCCACGCCTCTCAACGATGCGTACCCGGCAGGATTCCATATTTTTATAGCATCATGGAGAATCAAGGAGAAATCATATTATACCAGCCCGACAACGAAGTGAAACTGGAGGTGCGCATTGAGGATGAGACCGTGTGGCTGACGCAGGCACAAATTGTTGAACTGTTTCAATCCAGCAAAGCAAATATCAGCGAACATATCAAGAATATATACGAACAGGAAGAATTGGAAGAAAGTGCAACTGTTCGGAATTTCCGAACAGTTCGGCAAGAAGGCAAGCGGCAGATAGTGAGAAACCTCACTTACTATAATTTGGATGCCATCATATCCATTGGCTTCCGCGTCAACAGTAAAAGAGGCATCCAGTTCCGCCAATGGGCAAACAAGGTGCTGAAAGAATACCTGCTGAAAGGTTATTCTGTCAACCGCCGTTTGGCGGAACTGGAGCATACCGTAGCGGAACATTCGCGGAAGATTGACTTCTTTGTTCGCACCTCGCTGCCACCCGTGGAAGGTATTTTCTACGACGGTCAATTGTTCGATGCCTATAAGTTTGCCACTGACCTCATCCGCTCTGCCAAGCAATCCCTCCTACTGATAGACAACTACGTGGACGAGTCGGTGCTATTGATGCTCAGCAAGCGGAATACCGGTGTGAGAGCTGACATCTACACGCAGGGCGTCAGCCCTCGATTACAATTGGACTTACAGAAACATAACAGTCAATATCCCCCGATAGGCCTCCATGCCTGCAAGAAGTGCCACGACCGCTTTCTGATTATTGACGGGACAACCGTCTATCACATTGGGGCTTCCTTAAAAGACCTTGGCAAAAAAATGTTCGCTTTCTCTAAAATGGAGATACCAGTCACGGCTATCACCGCCTTGCTGTAAGACATTATTACTACCTTATTCGCAGTTTGATGACAGGCAAAGATAACCATTTCTTTCCTTCCAAAGAAAGATTTCCTCCAAAATCTTTCCTTAGAAAGACGAAAATCCACCAAAAATTTTTCCTTCCAAGGAAAAAATCCCCTTCTCGTTAATCGTTAATCATTCATCGTTCATCTAAAACCCCAGGCTCAACTGCACCGGCTCCGTCAGTCCTTGTCTCGTATTTGCGGAAGAATTTAGAAGAATCTTTTCTTTGATTTTCTCAAAAAAGTTGTAACATTGCAGATGTAAAAGACAGCAATGTGCCTATGCCATTAAGAGTAGGTATTCATTGTTTTAATAACCCTTATAAAAAGGAGGTGGCTATGTAAACGATTTTATTATGTACCAACTTCTATAAGGTAGAAGTTATACAATAGAATAAAGAGATTTTATAACGATTGAGTGAACTAATAATAGAAAAAAATACGATGAAGAAAAAATTATTTTTAGGAATAGGAGTTTTAGTTGGAGTTGTTGCTTTGGTTGTAACTGTAACTAAAGTTAATCTGAATTTTGATAAGGGTAGTGGATTGCAATTAAGCAATATTGAAGCTTATGCATCAGATTCAGAAGGAGGTAAATGGAAATTAAATAATCTTGGAATTACCTCTCTCTATTTAAGTAAGAGAGGTAATTCTTTAATTTAAATGGTTAGTTTATGAAATTGCTTATTATTTTTATTCTTGCTATTTACTTGTTAGGGTGTGAAAAACGCCAAACACAAATAACAGACCTCGTAACGGAACAGATTAATTTCTTTTCTCTCACTCAAAAAAACTTGGATGATATTCCTGATAAATACATTTCTTCTCCAGAATATATAAATATAGCTCTGGATAGCAACCTATTATTCAATTATGCCAGAGAGGTGAGAATTATTGGAAATAAAATTTACATTAAGGATGATCTTCAAAAAGTATTAGGGGTATTTGACATGTCTGGTCATGGAATTGCTAAAATTGGTGATGTTGGACGGGCTCCAGGGGAATATTTAGATATAGCGAGCTTTAGCATTGACAATTATGGGAATGTTCATTTGATTGATGGGCGGTTAGATAAAAGGAATATTTATGACAGTCTCTTTAATTTTGTTGCTTCTGAGAAGTTGCCCTTTGAGATCGACATTCTTCAGTGTTTAGATGATGGTGGGTTCTTATTAGGGTTATCTTCTTGGAATAAAGGGCTAAGTGCAAATGATAAAATTATAAAAACAGACAGTGTGTTGAAGCCTATAGAGACTTTTTGCCAATATGCAAAGGGTACAGACCCTAATTATTGGATTAGTTCTTATCAATTTTTGCAATATAAAGATTACATAATCTATAACCGTTTTTTTGACAACAACGTCTATTTGTTTTCGAGAAACGGCGAAGCATTGAAAAGTATTTATTTTGATTTTGGGAAAAAGAATGTTCCAGAAGTTGCTTTAAAAAATATCGAACAGAAAGAGGAAATGTTTGATCGCTTATGCTGTTTGCAAGAGTTTACCATAGTAGATGATGACTATTTGTTAGGTTATGTATGGGATGAGCGTAAGGACAAAATATTTTTGATTGACCGGATAAAGAATGTTTTGTATTTGGGCGAAATAGATCCTTTTAACAAATTAGGACGTGTCATAGGGGTATGCGATAAAGGTATTATTAGTTGCATATATCCCGGAGAATATTTAGAATATAAAGAGCAAGGGAAAAATGCTCAACTTCCGGAAGACGTGAAAGAACATCTGGAAAATGAAGGAGTTGTTTTGTGCTTGTATTCACTTAACATGAAAAACTGATGATATGAAAAACGTAGTACAAATTATATTAATGGCAATATTGGCATCTTGTCTTTTTTCGTGTAACTCATATCAGCGGAAAGTGAAAAAGATTGTCGAAGAGTGGACTGGAAAGGAAGTTGTTTTCCCTCCGTTGAAAGCTAAAATGATGGGGCGGGACACAGTCCTTCCCAATATTTTAAATCATAAATTTAAAATATTGACCTATGTTGATACGGTAGGTTGTACATCTTGTCGTTTAAAATTGTTTGATTGGCGAATATTAAAAAAAGAATTAGATACTTTGTCTGAGAAAGTCCCTCTGCTTTTTGTTATTCAGTCAGAAAATTATCAGGAATTTGAAGAAATTCAACGTGTAAATAAATTTATATGCCCCGTGTTTTATGATTATCATGGGGATTTGAATAAAATCAATCATTTTCCAGATGATCCGAATTTTCAGACATTTTTGTTAGATGAAGACAATAAGGTAATTGTCATCGGCAATCCTGTGACAAATGAGCAAATGCGTAAAATCTATTGGGATGTGATAACACATAGGCAACCGGTTGAATGATTTCCCTCTTTTTGTTAATCGTTAATCATTCATCGTTCATCTAAAACCCCAGGCTCAACTGCACCGGCTCCGTCCGCCCTTGTTCTGCCAGCGGGTTGGAGACGGCAAGCCCCATGAGGCGCACGCGGTAGTATTGCAACTGCATGTCGTTCAGCAGCCGTTTGGCTAAGGGCAGAATCTCCTGCATGGTGCGCAATTCGTGCCCGACGCTGATGCTGCGCGTCCGTTGCGTGAAGTCGGCAAACTTGACTTTCAGCGTCAGCGTGTGCCCGTGGAAATCCGTTTTCCGCAACCGGCGGATAAGCTCGTCCGCGATGTGCCAGAGGGCGACAATCAGCCCCGTGTGGGTCACCAGGTCTTTCTCGAACGTGCTTTCGCAGCCCACGGATTTCCGCACCCGCACCGGTTCCACTGCCCGGTGGTCGATGCCTCGCGCAAAGTCGTAATAAACCGTTCCCAGCTTCCCGAAATTGCGCTCCAGGAACTCCAGCGAGCACTGCCGCAACTGCCGCCCGTTGTGGATGCCCAAGGCGTGCATCTTGTGGGCAGTCACCTTCCCGATGCCCCAAAACGCCTCAATGGGCAGTTTGCCGATAAAATCGAGCGCCCGGTCGGGATGGATGACGAACAGCCCGTCCGGTTTCTTGTAATCCGACGCAATCTTCGCAAGGAACTTGTTGTACGACACGCCGGCGGAAGCCACCAGTCCCGTCCGTTCCCGGATTTCCCGCTTGATGGCGCGGGCGATGTCCACCGCATACTCCATCCCCTTCTTGTTCTCCGTGACGTCCAGAAACGCCTCGTCCAGCGACAGCGGTTCGATGAGGTCGGTGTATTTCCGGAAAATGCCCCGGATTTCCCGCGACACCGCTTTGTAGTGCTCCATCCTGCCCGGCACGAAAATCAGCTCCGGGCAGAGCTTCAATGCCCGCATCGACGACATGGCAGAATGCACCCCGAAGCGCCGCGCCTCATAGCTCGCCGCTGCCACGACGCCCCGCTCCTCCGCGCGCCCCACCGCGAGGGGCTTTCCCCGGTACTCCGGATGGTCGCGCTGCTCCACCGATGCATAAAAGGCGTCCATGTCGATATGTATGATTTTCCTGATGCCTGCCATATCCTTTGCTCTGCCGCGTAAAGATACGGAAAATATTCCGGATTGCCGCTCTCCCTCGGCAAATACGAACGCTGGAAGCGGGCATACTCCTCGCTGTAACAAGGCTTGGAATTCCAGTTACGCCACATATATGCGATAGCTACGTGATAGCTTCTATCTTCGTTCGTTGTTCGATTATCCTTCGATTCTCGTTCGATTAGAATCGAAGAACGAACGAATCGAAATCACATAAAAATGGAATGTCATAAATAGGACGTAAATAAGGGATAACACTGCCGTAACTGACATTCCAAGCCTTGTTACAGCGAGGAGCATGCCCGCCATCAAAGGGGAGGGCAAGGGCGATAGAGGCTGCCTGCAAGAAATCTTTCTTTTTGAGGAGGAAAAGGCAGCGGGATTTTGTATGTTTGCAGCATAAAAAACAAAAGTCATGAAAGTATTGTTGATTAACGGAAGCCCGCGGGGCAAGGGAAATACGTACATTGCCCTGTCGGAGGTGGCAAAAGCCTTGGAAGCAAACGGGGTAGAGACAGAGATTGTGTCCATTGGCGCGAAAGCCGTGCAAGGATGTATTGCCTGCGGCAGGTGTGCAGAATTGGGCAGGTGCGTGTTTAACGACGAATTGTATAACACGGTGCGCGGGAAATTGGTGGAGGCGGACGGCATTGTGGTCGGTTCGCCGGTGTATTATGCAGGACCGAACGGTTCGCTCTGCGCGCTGCTCGACCGGTTGTTCTTTTCCGCCGCGGATTTGCTGCGATACAAGCCTGCGGCATCAGTCGCCGTTTGCCGCCGCGGAGGGGCGAGCGCGACTTTCGACCGCTTAAACAAATATTTCACCATCAATTGCATGCCTATCGTCAGTTCCCAGTATTGGAATAGCGTGCATGGTTTATTGCCGGGTGAGGCGGTGCAAGATGCCGAGGGTTTGCAGACCATGCGCACTTTGGGCAACAATATGGCATGGCTGCTGAAAAGCCTGAAGCAGGGAGGCGAACCGCTGCCGGAACGCGAACCGGGGATAATGACCAATTTTGTCCGGTAATATCCTCCAAGTGTCATTGCCATTGAATGATTTTGAGAGATGGAAACAGGAAATAATATCATACTTTACCAAGACGACAATGAAGTAATCCGAGTTTCGGTGCGCTTTGCTGATGAGGATTTGTGGCTGACACAAAGTCAATTGGCTGAAATCTATTGTACGACACAAGAGAATATTTCTATGCATATAAGCAACATATATGCAGATCGGGAGTTAGACGAAAATCGAACTTATAAGAAATTCTTATTAGTTCGTCTAAAAAGTAGTCATCAATTGAATTTCAGGCGTTGGAGATGAATCCGATGACTATGAGGGATTGGATAGAAGCACTCGACAATCAGATTATTGCCCACAAACGGAAAGTTTTAATGGGCAAAGGTCATGTTTCTCACCAACAAGCCATTGAAAAGGCTGAAAAAGAATTTGAAATTTATCGTAAGCGCGAGATGGAATTGTTGGAGAGTGACTTTGACAAAGAGATGAAGAAGTTGAAAAATTGCAAGAAATAAAGCTATAGGATATTGCAAAATTTTAGGGTTTTGTGTAATTATTTTAGTGGAGTTTCGTATATTTGACAGCAAATAAAAATGCAAGACGATGAATCGGAAAATGATTGGTGCGGCGGTGGCTGCAATGGTTTGTTTGTTTGCTTCTTGCGGGAAGCAGGAGAGGGTGGTGGACTACCCTTTGATTGAGGTGACAAATACCCGGATGCTGGATATTACCCGGGTGGAATTGACGGATACGGCGACGGTACTCGCGATGAAGATACGCGATTTCCCGGAATATATCATACAGATAGGCTCTGATGCGTATCTTCAGGCAGATGGCAAGGAATATAAGTTGACGGGGGCGCAGGGAATCGTAGTGGATTCTTTGACAGAGGTGCCGGAGCCGGGGAATATGTCTTTTTCGCTTTGTTTTGAGCCGTTGCCCCGGAAGACCAAGGCGTTTGATTTTATTGATACGGGGCATGAGGAGAGCAGCATGTTATGGGGGATTGACTTGACCGGCAAGAAGGATTACGATGCGCCGGAGGGCGTGCCTGCGGAGTGTTTGCAGGTGGATGAGAATGCTGCCGTGCCGGAACCGGTGTTCGCGTCGGGGGAGACCACGTTGCGGGTGCATTTCCTGGGATGGCGCAAGGAGATGGGGCAGAATGTGGATTTGTCGTTGAATACGATATTGGGCGGGCAGCAGCATTATGTCGCGCCGATTGAACCGGAGACGGGTGTCGCAACGTGCAGTTTTATGCAATATGGCACGGCGCAGGGCATGATTTGCATAGATGAGGGAAGCAGTATATTGGGAAGAGTCTGGTTGGCACCGGGGGAGGAGGCAGATGTTTATATTGACCAGCGGGCGACAGGGTATTATATGGCACGCGACCGCCATGAAGCGGGGGAGACAGGAGAGTTGAAACCTTTTCGGCGGATGTATGCTTCGGGTCGGTATGCCAATTTGAACATGGCAGAGAATATAGTAGACAATACCCCTTATTTGGGAATGGGTTTAAATACAGGCAAGTTTGCCGATTATCGGATGGATAACCAAACGTATGCCAATCATGTTGTACGTGTGTACAAGGCTCTTTCTGACAGCATTGCCCGAAGTGGATTGGGGCAGTTGAGACAGGAGATGGCGCAATTGAATTTGAAGCAGGAAGCCCTATTGGCGATGACGCAAGCTGATTATTTGCGTGAGCATAATTATAGGTGTATGTATCAGATGCGTGATCTTTCAAAAAAAGTAGAGGGCATTGAGCATTTTCAGCCGGAACACGCCAAGGTATTGTGCGGATTGTTTGATATCAATGATCCCAAGTTGTTGATGGGGAATAACCTGTGGGATTTTCTTTACGCGCTTGATTCGCAGGAGTTCGATTGGGCGCAACTGGCAGGGGTGACGGAAGGCATTGCGTACGACTTGCAGCAGGTCAGCGGATTTTACGATAAGGCAGTGAATGCCGCGTTGACGGAGGCGGACTTTGAAAAGTTGAGGGCGTTGAAGAACCCGTTCTATTTGGAGATATTTACTAAAGTACAGCAGCAGACGGAAGCGGATTTGGCAGCAGCAGAAAGCAAGGTGGCAGTGATGCCTACGCCCGATGTGCCCAAAGAAGAATTGTTTGATGCCATGATTGCGCCTTATAAAGGGAAAGTGATAGTAGTGGATTTTTGGAATACGTGGTGTGCTCCCTGCCGGGCGGCTATCCAAGCGATTGAGCCTATGAAAACCAATGAGTTGAAGAGCGACGACTTGATATGGATTTACATAGCTAATGAGACTTCACCCATCGTGCAGTACCAAACACAAATTGCCAATATGCAGGGCGTACATTACCGCTTGAACGAGGAGCAGTGGGACTATATCGGCGATAAATTTGGGATGTGGGGAATTCCCTCGTATGTCTTGGTGGACAAGGAGGGGAATTACGCTTTGCGGGAGGATTTCGGCGACCACGAGCGGATAAAAGAGGTGTTGTTGGAGATGTTGTAATGTTTTAATACGGATGCCATGAAGCAGATTATCACGCATTTTACGGACGACGACTTGTACAAGTTCACGATGTGCTGCGCCGTCATTGACAATTTCCCGAGGGCGCAGGTGAAATATACGTTTACCGACCGGGACGACACGGTGTATCCCGAGGGTTTTGCGCAGGAGCTGACGGAACAGATTGCCGCGCTGGAGTCGGTGGTGATTACCGAGGAGGAGATTGATTTTATGCGGCGGCGGTGCAATTACATCCCCGGCTGGTTTTACACTTACCTGAAAGGCTACCGCTTCAACAGCCGGTGCGTCAAGGCGTGGCAGGACGGGGAGGGGCATTTGCACGTGGACATCGAGGGCAGTTGGGCGGACACCATCCTCTTCGAGGTGAAAATCCTTGCCATCATTTCCGAGCTTTATTACATCCTGACGGGGCAGGACAGGCGTTTCGACTATGAGGCATACTACGAAAAGTCCTACGGGAAGGGCAGGCGCCTGCTGGAAGCCGGTTGCATATACAGCGATTTCGGCACGCGCCGCCGGGCATCGTTCGAGGCGGAGGATACCGTGGTGCGGGCGATGAAGGACGCTGCCCGCAGCGGGGAGTGGGAGGGGAGGTTTGTCGGCACGAGCAACGTGTACCTTGCCATGAAGCACGATGTGCTGCCCGTGGGCACGATGGCGCACGAATTCATTTGCGCCATTGGGGGCATGTATGGTCCGCAGATGGCAAACCACATTGCCATGGACCTTTGGCGCAACACGTTCCGCGGGGCATTGGGCACTTACCTTTACGACAGTTTCGGGTGGGACATTTTCAGCCTGAATTTCTCGGAGGACTTTGCCAACCTCTTCAAGGGCTTGCGCGTGGACAGCGGGGACAATTACGGGGAGTTGATGAAAATCGTGGAGAAATACCGCTCTTTGGGTATTGACCCCCGCACAAAGCAAGTGATTTTCAGTAATGCCCTGGACACGGCGGCAGCCATTGAGATACAGCAGTATGCCAAGGAGTATTGCCAGCCTTCTTTTGGCATCGGTACCCATTTCACCAACGACTTCGACGGGGTGAAGCCCATGAATATCGTCATCAAGCTCATTGCGGCGAAAATCACGGAGTCGTGGAGTTTTTACAACGACACTTGCAAAATCAGCGAGGACGAAGGCAAGCACACCGGCAATCCGGAAGTCGTCCGCCGGTTTATGGAGGCATTGCACCTCAAGCCTTAGCCTTTGCGGGCATTGGGCACGACGAACAGGACAACGCCCGTGCCGATGGCACCCAAGGCGAACAACAGCACACGGATACGTCCATCCTCCAAGAAGGCGAAAGCCGAGAGGCAAATCATTGCCCACATGCAGGCGATGGAGACAGCTTTTGTACGCCAGCCCACCCCTTCGCGCGCCTGGTAGCGGCGGAGGTAAGGTCCGAACCACCGCGAGCGGTGCAGCGCGTCGTGCAACCGGCGGGAACTGCGGTAAAACAGCCACGAACTGAGCAGCAGGAACGGCGTGGTGGGCAGTCCCGGCACGAAGATGCCCACGATGCCCAACACCAGGGCGATGCTGCCGCACGCGATGTAAAGCCCTTTCTTCATTCCCTCTCCCTTTCAGCTGCAAAAACGGCATTCACCGCCTCGCGGTAGGCACTCATTTTCGAGCATTTGTGGATGCGTTTCAAGAGTTTGCGGTCAGTCCACGGCATGAATTCTTCCCAAAATCCCTGCATCTTTTTCAGGAGATGGGCATCTCCCTGCAGGCGGTCGGCATAGGCGGCGAGCAGGCTGTCGTGGAAGTCGCGGAAACGCCGTTGCCGTTCCTCCGGAGCGAGGGATTGCCCCGCCTCGAATTCCTCTGCCAATGCGGGATTTGCCAGCAAGCCCCTGCCAATCATCACGCCCCGAATGCCGGGGAAACGCTCCCGTGCTGCCCGGATGTCCTCCGTTGTCCGTACGTCGCCATTATAATAGAGCGGGTGGGCACACCCCTGCAGGAACGCGCCGAATGCCTCCGGGTCGGTCTCTCCCTTGTAACCCTGTACGCCCAAACGGGCATGCAGGACGACGGCAGACAGGGGCGCGGCGTTCAGTGCCGGCAGCAGGGCGAGGCATTCTCCCGCATCCTGCCACCCCAGACGCATCTTCACGGAGCAGCGCATCTCCGGAAATTCCTTCAACACTTCCAGCAATGCCTGCACCCGTTCTGGTTCGGACAGCAGCCCTGCCCCCTTGCCCCGCCGGGCAATCATGGGGAAAGGGCAGCCCATGTTGATGTCCGCCTCCCGGTAGCCCATGCCTTGCAACATGCCGAGCGCCAGGCGCAACTCTTCCGGCTCCCCGCCCAGGACTTGCGGCACGAGCCGGGGCACGGTGTTGTGCTCCGGAGCACAGTCCCTCAAATCTTTCGGGCGGAACGTGTTGCCCTGCTCCAACCGGATAAAGGGCGTATAGTAAGCCTTCACCCCCTGGAACATGCTTGCATGCAAATTCCGGTACACCGCATCTGTCTGCCCCTGCACCGGGGCGAAATGTATTTCAAAATCCTGTTCTTTTTCCATGTCTTTCCTTTAAAATCCAGGGCAAAGGTACGGAGATTTTTTCAATGGCTGAATTGTCAAGTGGATATCCGCAAATAGGGCAGAAATTATTTTTCATATTGATTTTCGATGCCGTTATAGATGTCCTACTTTTATTTGTTCTTTTCATTATCAAAAAGCATCGTCAGCTCTTCTTCCACCTGTTCTATGCTTGGCAACGCCGATTTCAAATTCTCAGGTACGGCTTTGCTAAGTTGGTAATCGCTAATACCCATAGGCTGGTCATAGCCTGTCAGCGCATACTGCGCAACAATCTCATCCTTGCCCTTGCATAGCAGCAGTCCGATGGTCTTGTTGTCATTCTCTCCCCTCAGTTTGTCGTCCACCACATTGATGTAGAAGTTCAACTGTCCGGCGTA